>JBOGIZ010000386.1:0-2079 GCA_050747805.1 Vicinamibacterales bacterium
ACGCTCAACGGCATGACGTGGCGCTTCGTCGGCCCATACCGCGGCGGCCGTACGCTGGCGGTCAGCGGCGTCGCCGGCGATGCCAAGACGTTTTATCTCGGAGCCGTCGACGGCGGCGTCTGGAAGACGATCAACGGCGGCGAGAGCTGGCAACCGCTGTTCGACGGCGAACCCGTGCAGTCGATCGGTGCGCTCGAAGTCGCGCCGTCGAATCCCGATGTCGTTTATGTCGGCACGGGCGAGGGGTGTCTGAGGAACGACATCTCGTACGGCAACGGGGTCTATAAATCCATCGACGCGGGCAAAACGTGGACGCATATCGGACTTGACGACAGCCAGCACATCCCGCGGCTGGCGATCGATCCCAAAAACCCGGATCGCGTCTTCGTCGCGGCGCTCGGCCACGCGTCAGGACCGAACGACATGCGCGGCGTCTATCGGACGCTCGACGGCGGCGCGACCTGGCAGCGCGTGCTGTTCAAGGACGACAAGACCGGCGCGGTCGATCTGTCCTTTGATCCAGCCGACAGCAACATCATCTACGCGGCGCTCTACCAGCAGATTCGGACGCCGTGGAGCGAATCGAGCGGCGGTCCGGGCAGCGGTCTCTACAAGTCGACCGACGGCGGCGACCACTGGACCCAGCTCACCGGCAACGGCCTTCCCGACGGCGTGCTCGGCAAGATCGGCATCGCGGTCGGCGCCGACTCGAAGACGGTGTATGCGCAGATTGAAGCGAAGGACGGCGGGCTCTACGTCTCAAAAGATGCCGGAGCGACCTGGTCGCTCGTGAATGCCGACGACGCCTACCGCCAGCGTGCGTGGTACTTCACGCACGTGTTCGCGGATCCGAAAAACCCCGACGTGATGTACGAACTGAACACCGGAGTCTTCCGCTCGACCGACGGCGGCAAGACGTTTCACTCGGTACACGGCGCCGACAGCCACGGCATCTGGATCGATCCGGGCGATCCCAATCGCATGATCACGAGCAATGACGGCGGCGCGTCGATCACGCAGGACGTGACTGCTGCGCCGCCCGTCTGGACGTCGCAGGCCAACCAGCCGACCGCGCAGTTCTATCACGTCGACGCCGACACGCAGACCTACTGGGAGCTGTACGGCGAACAGCAGGACGCCGGCTCGGCCGCCATTCCCAGCCATACCAATCACAACGGCATCTTTGCCTCCGACGTCCATTCCGTCGGCGGCGGGGAAAGCGGCTGGGCCGTGCCGTCGCCCGACGGCAAGTACGTGTACGCCGGCAACTACATGTCGATCACCCGCTGGGAAAAAGAGGGCGAACCGCAGCTGGCGTCGATCAATCCGTGGCCGGAGAACTCGATGTGCTGGGGCTCCGCGACGCTCGAGCACCGCTTCCAGTGGACGGCGCCGATCGCGCTCTCTCCGTTCAATCCAAGCACGGTCTATTACGGCGGCGAAATCCTGTACAAGTCGACCGATCGCGGATCGCACTGGACGAAGATCAGCCCCGACCTCACGAGAAACGACAAGAGCAAGCAGAAGTCGTCGGGTGGGCCGGTGACGCAGGACAACACGAGCGCCGAGTATTACGACACGCTCTTCTGCATCGCCGAGTCGCCGAAGCAGCCGGGCCTCATCTGGGTCGGCACCGACGACGGTCTCGTGCAGGTCACGCGCGACGGCGGCAAAACCTGGACGAACGTCACGCCGCCGGAACTGAAGGGACAGAAGCAATGGGCCAAGATCGCGATCGTCGCGCCGTCGCCATTCGAGGCCGGCACCGTGTACGTCGCCGCGCGCCGCAACAAGATGGACGATTTCGCGCCGTACGTCTACAGATCCACCGACTACGGCAGGACGTGGAAGAAGATCGTGACCGGCATTCCCATGGGTTCGTACGTGAATTCGGTCAAACCCGACACGAAGACACGCGGCCTGCTCTATGCGGGAACCGAACTCGGTCCGTACGTCTCGTTCAACAACGGCGCGTCGTGGCAGTCGCTGCAATTCAACCTGCCGCACGCCTCCATTCGCGACCTCGTCGTCCACGATGACAGCCTGGCGATCGCCACGCACGGCCGCGCGTTCTGGATC
>JBOGIZ010000387.1:0-12402 GCA_050747805.1 Vicinamibacterales bacterium
GGCGGCACGCTCGACAAGCTCGAGTCCATTCCCGGGTTCCGGACCGGACTCTCGCTCGACGAACTTCGGCGCGCGGTGGCGGCGATCGGCTGCGCGATGATCGGGCAGACGTCGGAGGTGGCGCCCGCCGATCGCAAACTCTATGCGCTCCGCGACGTGACGGGCACCGTCGAGAGCATCCCGCTCATCACGGCGTCGATCATGAGCAAGAAAATCGCGGAAGGCGTCGGCGGCCTCGTGCTCGACGTCAAGTGCGGCGACGGCGCCTTCATGAAAACGCAGGCCGACGCGCGGCGGCTCGCCGAGTCGCTCGTCCGAACAGGCGACATGGCGGGCGTCCGGACCGAGGCGCTCATCACGAACATGGACGCGCCGCTCGGCCTCGCGATCGGCAACGCGCTCGAGATCGTCGAGTCGATCGAGACGCTGAAGGGGCGCGGCCCGTCGGCGCTCGAATCCCTGTCGGTCGAGCTCGCCGCGCGGATGGTGGCGATCGCGGGCATCGAGCCCGATCTGGCGCGCGCCACCTCGCGAGTGCGCCAGGCGCTGGCGTCGGGCGCGGGCGTCGAGAAGTTCCGGCAGATCGTCGAGCATCAAGGGGGCGACCCTTCCGTCGTCGACGACTATTCGCGTCTGCCGTCGGCACCCGATCGCGACACGGTCGCGGCCGGGCGCGACGGCGTGGTGGTGCGGATGCAGGCCGAAGCAGTCGGCCGGGCTGCCGCGGTGCTCGGGGCGGGGCGCGACCGCCTCGACGCGGGTGTCGATCATGCGGTCGGCCTGACGATCGCGGCGCCGGTCGGCACGCGCGTCCGCGCCGGCGATCCGATCCTGCACATTCACCATCGCGGCGGACGCGGAGTGGCCGACGCGCGCCGCCTGCTGGAGGGCGCGGTCGCGATTGCCGACGCGGCGCCCGCAATCCGCCCGTTGATCCTCGATCGCATCGAGGCCGCGAACGCGTGAGGCGCGCCGAGCGCCGGCCCATGACCCCGTGGAGGAGCCGTTAATGGCGACGACCAACCAGACTGTGACCGGCGCGCTGACCTATCCGCCTCCCGCCCGCGCGCCGTACGACCGCCGCGACGTCGTTGTGGTTGCCGTCGCGATCGTGGCCGGGTCGCTCTGCGCCCTCGGCGCCCGCTTCGTCCACATATTGCAGCCGCTGACGGGGCTCATCGTGATCATGACGATCGCGTATTGCCTTTCCACGAATCGCCGCGCGATCGATACGCGCACGGTGGCCTGGGGGCTGACGCTTCAAATCGTATTTGCGCTGATCGTGCTCAAGACCGCGATCGGGCAGAGAGTCTTCCAGTCGCTCGCGGCGGTCATCAACAAGCTGCTCGACTTCGCGTTCGTCGGCTCGAGTTTCGTGTTCGGGCCGCTCGGCGACAAGACCGTGTGGCCGCAGATCATGACGAAAGTGCTCGGCCCGTCTGGTGCGCAGTACAGCGTGATTTTCGCGTTTCAGGTGCTGCCGACGATCATTTTCATCGCCGCCCTGTTCGCGATTCTCTACTACTTCGGCATCATGCAGGTCGTCGTCCGCGCCTTCGCGGTCATGATGCGGCGCGTGATGCGCGCGAGCGGCGCCGAATCGCTCAACGTCGCCGCGAGCATTTTCATGGGGCAGACGGAAGCCCCGCTGACCATCCGGCCCTTCATCCCGAACATGACCGAATCGGAGCTGATGACGATCATGACGGCCGGGATGGCGCACATCTCGGGCGGCATCATGGCCGCGTACATCCTGTTCGGCATCAAGGCTGAGCACCTGCTGACGGCGGTCATCATGACCGCCCCGGGCACGCTCATGATGGCCAAGATCTTCGTTCCCGAGACGCAGGTGCCGGAAACGATGGGGACCGTCAGGCTGCACGTCGAAAAGACCGACGTGAACGTGATCGACGCCGCCGGCCGCGGAACCGGCGAGGGGCTGCAGCTCGCCCTGAATGTCGGCGCGATGCTGATCTCGTTTCTTGCGCTGATCGCGCTCGTCAACGCCGTCCTCGGCATGTTCGGCCGCGAGCTGGCGACGCATTTCGGCATCGCGGGCGCGCGGGGCTTGAGTCTGCCGCTGATTTTCGGATGGGTGTTTTCGCCGATTGCCTGGGCGATGGGCGTCCCGTGGCGCGACGCCTCCACGGTCGGCAACCTCCTGGGCACGCGGATGGCGCTCAACGAATTCGTCGCGTATTCGCAGCTCGGGCCGATGCAGGGCACGCTCGATCCGAAGTCCTTCACGATCGCGACCTTCGCACTCTGTGGATTCGCGAATTTCAGCTCGATCGGCATTCAGATCGGCGGCATCGGCGCGCTCGCGCCCACACGGCGGCACGATCTCGCGCGGCTCGGGCTGCGCGCGATGCTCGCCGGCACGCTCGCGAATTTCATAACGGCGACGATCGCTGGCTTCTTGCTGTGAGCGGAGTGCGGGGTGCGGAGGGCGGGGCGCGGAGGGCGGAGGCCGGGGGCGCGGGGGCGCGGGGGCGGATTAGCGCGGGGCGATCGCGAGCCGGCGCACGATCTCGCCGAAATCCGCCGTCGCCTGGAGGAGCTGCGCGTCGCGCTGTTCTGGCGTGGCGTTGCTCGGCACCAGCAGCGCGCACGTGATCATGACGAGGTGATGGTCGAGGTTTGCGACGAACACCCACATCCTGACATCGCTGATTGCGCGACTCGCGCGTGGAGGGAGAGGCATGTCCGCGGTTGACGCGTGTGCATCGGTCCACAGCCAGGTCGCGCCCGCGAAGGCGACTTGACCGTATGCCGCGACATGAATCGGGCGTCCCTCGGCTTGCTGTCGCTGCTGAATCCAGTCGACGAATCGCTGAAGGCTGTCGTCGGGCATGGGCGCGTTGAAGGGGCCTTCTGGCCCGGGACGCTGAATCGAAACCGCCTCGGTTCCGGAGATGTTGCGGACGCTCATGTGTGCCGTGCGTCCGTCTCCGAACGGCTCATACGCCCAGTCGACAGGATGCGAGACGTGGATGGTCAGGTCCGCCGTGTTCGCCGTGCGATCGATCCAAGCCTCGTCGCGGTCATTCGGCGCGGACTCGAATCCCTGCGGCCACGCGAGCGTCGGCGGCGGGGCGGGCCCATTGCGGATCGTGAACCGCAGCTCGGTCTTGATCGCGACAGCCACGGCTGAACCATCCCGCGATCGCGCTGGCTCGAAGCGCCATTGCTTCACAGCGGCCACAGCCTCGGCGTCGAGATCCGGATCGAGCGATTGCAGCACACGGACGGCGCCCACCGAACCGTCCTGCTCAACGACGCATCCCAGAACGACGACGCCCTGGACACTCCGTCTCATCGCTTCTCTAGGGTATTGCGGCTTCACTTGCTCGAGGACGCGCGGCGGAGTCATGCTGCCGTCGAGCGCCGCAACCCCGGCCGGCGGCCACTGCGTCTCAGACTGCGATGCCTGCTGCTGCGCGATTGGCGCGGCCGCGTTCACGATGAGAGCCACGATTACAGAAAGCCACCCCATCGCGCGTTAGCCTACACCCGGCGGCCCGTCAGGAGGGAGTCTTCGCGCTCTGATATCGTTACTCCCACCCGGGCATGCCTTCTCTTCTCGAAACACAGGATCTGAAAAAGCACTACCGGATGGGCGACGCCATCGTCCGCGCGCTCGACGGCGTGTCGATCGCCGTCAATGAGGGAGAGTTCATCGGCCTGCTCGGACCGTCCGGCTCAGGAAAGTCCACGCTGCTCAATCTGATTGCCGGGCTCGACCACGCGACGTCCGGTTCGCTGCGGATCTTCGATCAGGATCTCGCGCGCATGTCGGGTGAAGAGCTGAGCATCCATCGCCGCAGGAACGTCGGCATCATCTTCCAGTCGTTCAATCTCGTGCCCTCGATGAGCGCGGTCCAGAACGTTGCGCTCGCGATGATGTTCGCGGGCGTCGTGCGCGAAGACCGCGATGCCCGCGCCGCGCAGCTCCTGGAATCGGTCGGCCTTGGCGGCCGGCGCGATCACCGTCCGCGCGAGATGTCGGGTGGCGAACAACAGCGCGTCGCGATCGCGCGCGCGCTCGCGAACCAGCCGCACATGCTGCTCGCAGACGAGCCCACGGGCAATCTCGACAGCCGCACCTCGTCCGAGATCATGCGCCTGCTGAAGGACCTGAACGAGCGCGACGGCAAGACGATCATCATGGTCACCCACGATCCCGCACTCGCGCGTCAGTACACGCACCGCACGCTCTCGTTGCTCGACGGCCTCGTCGTGCCTCCGGGTGCGAGCCTCCACCCTCCAGCCGCCAGTCTCCAGCCGCCAGCCTCCAACCTCCAGTCTCCAACCTCCAACCCATGACCTTCCGCGATACCTTCGATCTCGCCCTTCGCAATCTTCGTCAGGCGAAGCTCAGAACCTCGCTGACGACGCTGGGCGTGTCGATCGGGATCGCGTCGCTTGCGGGCATGGTCTCGCTTGGCGTTGGCCTTCAGGATCAGTTCGTCGGCCGGTTCACAAAATCCGGCATGTTCGACGCGGTCACCGTGCTGCCCGGGCAAGTGTCGCTCGGTATCGGCGCCCTGGGACGTGGGGCGGCAAACGGTCGCCGGTTCGGAGCCCGGCGGTCGATCGCGGGGCCGACCGGAACCGTGCGGACGGATCTCAATGACGCGACGATCAAGGAGCTGGCCGCTCTTCAGGGCGTTCGCGACGTGTACCCGAATCTCCGCGTGCCGGCGGAGGTCAAGTACGGAGACGAGTCGGAGGCGCTCCCGGTCGCCGGCGTGCCGATGTCCTCCCGCGGCGAGGGGGTCTTCCAGTCGATGACGTACGGGCGCTTCTTCGATAGCGAGAACGAAAATGCCTGTCTCCTCAGCCTCGACGTCGCCGAGCGCATCGATCGCGCGAATCCCGGCGGCCTTATCGGACGGCAGCTCACGTTGACCCATCCCGCACTGGTCAACGGTGCGCCCCAGGGCGCCGAATCTCACTGCGCCATCGTCGGCATCGTCGAGCGCGACACCGGCCCATTCGCCGGCGGCTTCGGCGGCGTGATGGTCCCGCTCGCGACCGCGAAGACGCTTCAGGCCAACAGCCTCGCCGCGCTGCAGGCGCAGCTTCGAAATCCGTCGGCGCCGCCCGGATATCAGTCGTTGACTGTGAAGGTCAGGGGCGCCGCGGTCACCGAAGACGTCGAGGATCGCATCAAGAAGATCGGTTTTTCGGCGTTCTCGCTGAACGACGCCATTCAGGGCGCGAAGCGCGCCTTCATCATTCTCGATATCGTGCTCAGCCTGATCGGGTCGATCGCGCTGGCCGTGTCCGCGCTCGGCATCATGAATACGATGGTGATGTCGATTCTCGAACGCACGCGCGAGATCGGCATCATGAAGGCGATCGGCGGCAGCAACGGCGACATCCGCCGGATCTTTCTCGTCGAAGCGTCCGCGATCGGCCTCCTCGGCGGGATCGCGGGCGTCGTGCTCGGCTGGGTCGTCGGCCGCGCGATTAATTTCGGCGCGAACATCTACATTCAGAACCAGGGAGGAACGCCGGGCAATCTGTTTTCGCTGCCCCTATGGCTGATAGGCGGCGCCATCGGATTTTCGATCGCGGTGAGCCTCGCCGCAGGACTCTATCCCGCCGCCCGCGCTGCGCGGCTCGACCCAATCCAGGCGCTGAGACACGATTAGCAGTCTGGGCACATGATCTATCTGAACGACGGCGCGCGGAAGGCGCTGCGGGCGGACCTGGGCAGGTTCTATGACACGGTGCTCGCGCGCTGAGGGGCCGCCGGCGCGCCGAGATTGATGCCGGCGCGCTTCAGGAGTCCGTCGAATCCCGCCTTGTCGAGGGCCTTGCCGTAGGCTTCGGCCGGCTCGACCAGCTTCTTCGTCACCAGCTCCATCAGCGCGTCGTTGAGCGACACCATGCCGATCGCCTTGTTGACCTGCATAATCGATGGGATCTGGAACGTCTTGCCTTCGCGAATGAGATTGCTGACCGCCTGGGTCACGATCAGGACCTCGAGCGCGGCCGCGCGGCCGCCGCCGATCTTCCGGCAGAGCGTCTGCGCGATGACGCCTTTCAGTGATTCCGACAGCATGACGCGGATCTGTGCCTGCCGATCGGCGGGGAACTGATCGATGACGCGATCGACCGTGGACGCGGCCGTGGTCGTGTGAAGCGTCCCGAAGACGAGATGGCCGGTTTCGGCCGTTTCGATCGCGATGGCGACCGTCTCGAGGTCGCGCAGCTCGCCGACGAGGATGATGTCAGGATCCTCGCGCAGCGCGGCGCGCAGCGCGCCCTTGAACGAATCGGTGTGCGTGCGCACTTCGCGCTGGTTGATGAGGCACTTCTGGTTGGGGTGCACGAACTCGATCGGATCCTCGATCGTGATGATGTGATCCTGGCGCATGCGGTTGACGTAGTCGATCATCGCGCAGAGGGTGGTCGACTTGCCCGAACCCGTCGGCCCCGTTACGAGCACGAGCCCCTTGTTCAGCGCGCACAGGTTCAGGATCGCCTGCGACAGTCCCAGCTGTTCGGCCGTAAGAATCTTCGACGGGATGACGCGAAACACGGCGCCAGGACCGCGCCGATCGGCAAAGATGTTGGAGCGGAAGCGGGCGAGCCCGTCAATTTCATACGCGAAGTCCGTATCGTGGCGCGCGACGAACTCATCCCGGTTGGCTTCCGGCGTGATCGGCGCGAGGAGCTGCTCGACCTCGTGCGCGGTGAGCGCGGCCGCCGCTGGGTCGAGCGGCAGCATGCGCCCGTCTTTCCGCACGAGCGGGGGCGATCCCACCGACAGGTGGAGGTCCGACGCGCCCGCCCTGACCATCGCGTGAAATAAGTGATCGATCGCTCGGTTTTCGCTCAAGAGTCCGTGGCCTCCGTGATGGCGACGATATGGTCCGCGTTGACGATGAGCGTCGTATCCGCGGTCTCGACGTAGCGGAATCGCCCAGGCTGGCGGGCCCAGTCGCTCAAGCGGTCGCGGCCCTCGGGACGGTAGATCAGAACGACGCCGCGCAGGCGCTGTACGTTCGAGAGAACAATCGTCACCTGTCGACGCCTGGCGACGGAGTATCCGGCGTCGCGCTTCGCTTCATCGTCAAAGAGCGCGACCGTAATGACGTGCGCGCGGTTGTAGAGCACCGTTCTCGGCGACGTCTCCGCGTCGATCTCGAACGGAAAAAATCCCGAATCGGAGTTCAGCAGATCGCCGATGCGCTCGCCGCCGTCGTGGCGCGTGTCGCCGGCCGCCGTGAAGAACGAGCCGCGGACCGCCTCTCCGCCAACGATGGTCACGATCGCCGCTGCTCGACGTTTTTCGAACCGGAACTGCGAGGCTGAGGACTCGGATGTCATGTCTGCGGGTCTTCGGACGTTAGAGGGAAACGCGCGCCATGTCAACCGCGCGGCGTCTTATAATCGGAGTTTGTCTCCCATGGAAAGTGTGTCCCAGGACTTTATTCGCACGATCGTCGCCGACGATACGGCCGCCGGCCGGAACGGCGCGCGCGTCGCCACGCGCTTCCCCCCCGAGCCGAACGGCTATTTGCACATCGGCCATGCGAAGTCGATTTGCCTGAATTTCGGCGTCGCGCGCGAATTCGGCGGCACGTGCAACCTGCGGTTCGACGATACAAATCCCACGACGGAGGACGTCGAGTACGTCGAATCGATCGAGGAGGACGTCCGCTGGCTGGGCTTCGAGTGGACCGGGCTGCACTTCGCATCCGATTACTTCGAGCAGCTCTACGGGTACGCGGTCGATCTCATCGGGCGAGGACTGGCGTATGTCGACAGCCAGTCCGCCGATGAAATCCGGGCCGGCCGCGGTACCTTGACGGAGCCGGGCACCAACAGCCCGCATCGCGGACGATCCGTCGCGGAGAATCTCGATCTCTTCGCCCGCATGCGGGCGGCGGAGTTCGAGGATGGCGCACACGTGCTCCGCGCGAAGATCGACATGTCGTCGCCCAACCTCAACATGCGCGATCCGGTGCTGTACCGGATCCGCCGCGCCCACCATCACCGGACCGGCGACCGCTGGTGCATCTACCCGATGTACGACTTCGCGCATCCGCCGTCGGACGCGATCGAGCGCATCACGCATTCGCTCTGTACGCTTGAATTCGAAGACCATCGGCCGCTGTACGACTGGCTGATCGCGAACCTGCCCGTGCCGTCGCGTCCGCGCCAGATCGAATTCGCCCGGCTGAACCTGACGTATACGCTCATGAGCAAGCGCAAGCTGCTCGAGCTCGTGCAGGAAGGGCATGTCAGTGGCTGGGACGATCCCAGGATGCCAACGCTCGTCGGCATGCGGCGTCGCGGCTACACGCCCGAGGCGATCCGGGCGTTCTGCGATCGCATCGGCGTCGCGAAGCGCGAGAACGTCGTTGACGTCGCGCTGCTCGAGCATGCCGTTCGTGAGGATCTGAATGTGCGCGCCCCGCGCGTCATGGGCGTGCTCAATCCGCTTCGCGTGGTCATCGAGAACTATCCGGACGGGCAGACCGAGCACCTCGACGTCGTCAACAACCCGGAGGACGCCGGCGCGGGCACGCGCGCCGTGGCGTTTTCACGCGTGCTCTACATCGAGCGCGAGGACTTCCGCGAAGATCCCCCGAAGAAGTTCTTTCGGCTGGCGCCAGGCCGCGAGGTCCGTCTGCGGTGTGCCTACTTCATCACGTGCACCACCGTGGTGAAGGATCCCGCGTCCGGGGAGATCGTGGAGCTGCGCTGTACGTACGATCCGGCGACGAGAAGCGGCGACGCGCCGGACGGCCGCAAGGTCAAAGCGACGCTGCACTGGGTGTCGGCCGCGCACGCCGTGGATGCTGAAGTACGCTTATACGATCGGCTCTTCATCGTCGAGCAGCCAGGCGCGTCACAGGACTATCGCGCGGATCTGAATCCGCGATCGCTCGACATTGTGCGCCACGCGAAGATCGAGCCCTCCGCCGCGGCCGCGCCCGCCGGCACGCGATTCCAGTTCGAGCGGATCGGCTATTTCTCGGTCGATCCGGATTCAGATCGCGGGCTGCCGGTCTTCAATCGCACGGTCACGCTGAAGGATAGCTGGGCCAAAGTGGAGAAACAGGGATAGAGGTTGGAGGTCGGAGGTCGGAGGTTGGAGGTTGGAGGCTGGAGGTTGGGGTTGGACTCAGAGAAGCTGGCCACTCCGCGCCAGCGTCACCAGGTCAGCGAGCGACCGGACTCTCAGGCAGTCGGCATCCGGACGAAGGTTTGCCTCATCGAGCAGGACCGCGCGCAGTCCTGCGCTTCGCGCGCCCATGACGTCCACGTGATACAGGTCGCCGACATGGACTGTCGTGTCGCGCGTCGCGCCGCTTCGCTCGAGCGCGATCTGAAAAAAGCGCGGGTCCGGCTTCTCGACGCCTTCGTCGGCCGAGTCGAGTACGCAGTCGAAGTAGTCGGTCAGCTCGAGACGATCCATGTGCGCGCGCAGCGTGCCATTCGCGTTCGACACCACGACCAGCCGCAGTCGGAGCGCTTTCAACGCCTCGAGGGCGGGCACCACGTCGGGCGGTACGTATTCCCAGAGATTGCTCGCGCGGTGATACGTGTGCAGGTCCGCGAGCGCCGCCGCGGTAGCGTCGGACGGCGCCACGCCTGCGTGTTTCAGGATCAGATCAAAGAACAGCCAGCCGCGGCTCGCGTCGGTCGTCATGCCGATCGTCCGCATGTCATCCAGCTCGCGGCGCGCCGGTGGATCGGCCCGCGCCAAGGCCTCTGGCGAGACCTGGACGCCGCGGATCTCGAGCGCGGCTGACACGCGCCACCAGTTCGGATAGAGCAGGACGCCGCCGGCGTCGAGAAAGAGCGTCTCGAGAGGCACGCCGCTAGTCCGCTGCTGCGAGCACCGCAGGCACCTTCAGCAGCCCTGGCACCCTCAGCACCCAGGGCACCCTCAGCACCGCACCTTCAGCACTCTTATCACGATCAGCACCGTCAGCCCCTTTCCCTCATGCGTCGTTGAGCGCGACGAGCGGATCGATCCGCGCCGCCCGGAGTGCGGGGATCGCGCACGCCGCGAACGCGACCACCGCCAGCACGCCGACGACGATCGAGAGCACGACCGGATCCATCGCGCTCACGCCGAAGAGCTGCGACTGCATGGCGGTCCGGATCGCGAACGCTCCCGTCACCCCGGCTGCGATGCCGATCGCGAGGAGCCAGAGCCCCTCCGCGACGACCAAGCCGAAGATGCGACGGCTGTCGCTTCCGAGCGCCATGCGGATCCCGATTTCTTTCCGCCGCTGCGCCACCTGGTAGGCCAACACGCCGTAGACGCCGACGCCAGCCAGAAACAGCGCGATCGCGCCGAACACGGTCGCGATGAGCATCGGCAGACGCCGGCTGACGAGGGTCTCGTCGATGCGCTGCTGCATTGGCCTGACGCTGAAGAACGGCAGCTCCGGATCGATCGATCGCAGCTCGCGGCGGATCTCGTTCGTGAGCAGCATCGGATCGCCCGCGGTCCGCGCGACGAGCGTCATGCCGCGCACCGAGTCCTGCCCGAACGGGAAGTAATACATGCCGACCGGCTCTTTCTCAGTGAGCCCTCTGACGCGCACACTGCCGACCACGCCGACGACCGTGTAGAAATGCGACTTCGGACCCGGCCCGGCTTGCAGCTCGGTTGGTGAATCCGGCTTCCACATCCGGTGGCCGATTGGGTCAGTGCCTTTCCAGAAATGATCCGCAAGCCGCTCGTCGACGACGATCACGCTTGGCGCGTGCTCGTCGTCGGACGCGGTGAACACCCGGCCGCGTTTCAGCGGGATTGCCATCGTCTTGAAGTAGCCGGGAGAGATATCGACGCGGTACGGCGAGATCAGCGATTCGCCTTGACGCATCGCGTAGCCTTCGGCGAGGATCACGCTGTCGCTGTAGTTGCCGCCCATCGGCAGGTTCGAGACGGCCGCCGCCGACTCGACGCCCGGCAGCGCGCCGACGCCGTCCAGGAATCGATTCCAGAACGTTCTCGCGCTCGCATCATCCTTGTACCGCGCCGGCGGCAGACTGACGATGCCGGTGAGTACGTGCGAGGGATCGAATCCCGGCTGCACCGCCAGGACGCGCTGGAAACTCGCGAGAAGCAAGCCGGCCCCAATCAGCAGCATCAGCGCGAACGCGATCTGTGCCGTGACGAGCGTCCGGCGCAGCGCGCGCGCGCCGCGCCCGGCCGTTCCTGAGCGTCCTTCCTCGCGAAACGCCTGACTCAGGTTCAACTGGCGGAGGCTCGCGATCGGGATGAGTCCGATGACGAGCGCCAGCGCCAGCGACAGGCCGATCGTGAACGCGAGGACGGCTGCGTCGATCGTGATGTGCGTCCCCTGCGGCGTGGCGTCGAGTCCGAAGCGCGTGAGCGCGCCGATGCCGGCATACCCGATCCCCAACCCCACAGCGCCGCCGATGACGACCAGCAGGACCGTCTCGGTCAGCAGTTGCCGCGCGATTCGCGCGAGCCGCGCCCCAAGCGCGTGCCGCGTCGCGAGCTCCTTCATCCGCGAACTGGAGCGCACGAGCATGAGATTCGTGACATTGACGGCGCCGATGAGCAGCACGAACGCGACCCCAGCCCACAGAATCAGCAGCGTCTTGCGGACGTCGCGGACGAGATACGCCTGCAGGAATTCGACCGGCGTGTGAAAGCCGGCATTGATCAGGATCTGCTTGAGCGCTGGAAACCTGTTCAGATTGCGCGCATTCAGCGCGTTGATCTCCTCCCGCGCCTGATCGATCGTCGCGCCGGGCTTCAGCCGCGCGACGTACGACCAGTTGTTGTTATGGCGTTGATCGTCCGCGCGCTGAGCCGCCGTGAACGCGAGCGGCACCCAGAGCATCACGTCGGGCTCGAGAAAACTGAATCCTTTCGGCAAGACCCCAACGATCGCGTACGGTTCGTCGTTGACGCGGACGTCCTTGCCGACGGCGCTGTCCTGGCCGCCGAACCACTGCTGCCAGGCCGCGTACGTCAGCACAGCCTTGTGCGACTGCCCGACGGTCCCGTCCTCTTCGCTGAAGGTGCGCCCCCGGACGGGGTGTACCTGGAGGATCCGCAGCAGCGACGGCGTGGACATCATGGCCGTGACGCGTTGAGGGTCGGCGCTGCCTCCGATCGTCACGCCGCGCGTGTCGTAGAGCGCCTGTTCCTGAAAGACATCCGTCTGGCTGAGCCGATCGTAGTAGTCAGGCACGCCGGTCGATCCGAAGGCCGCGGAACCCGCCCCGGGATACGCGTTGTACATGTAAACGAGCTGTTCCGCATGCGGCACCGGCAGCGGCTGCAGCAGGATGGAGTTGACGAGCGCGAAGATCGCGACATTGGCGCCAATCGAGACCGCCAGCGTCAGCGCGGCCGTGACGGCGAACGCGCGGTCTTTCCAGAGG
>JBOGIZ010000388.1:0-7270 GCA_050747805.1 Vicinamibacterales bacterium
CGCTAGGGCGGAGTGGAGAATTGGGACGGCGAACCCGAGCACTAGAATTCGATACTCCAACCGGCTGGCGATCCGAACTAGTCTTCCTCGATTATCTCCGCAAGCCGCCGGAGAAGGGTGGATGAGCGACCTGCTCCTGAAGGTCATGCCGACCCGAGACCTCGAGGAGCAGTGTTGCCCCGTGCCGGCGATCACCAGATGTCATGGCGGCTATACTGGAAAGGGCCGTAAGTGATCGCAGGACATTAGGAGGTTTTACACAATTCGCGTCTTCCCAGTCATTCCATGGCCGTAAGTCTTTGATTCTAAATGGAGAGATGTCCGAGTGGTTGAAGGAGCACGCTTGGAAAGCCATTCTGGCGACGCTCACCGAGGGATACCTACACACCAGAACGTACAGCCGGATCAACGACTTGCCGCTACGAGATGCTCCTTAATGTGACTCGTTAAGCGGCGATATTCGTCGGGGTTTTCGAGCCTACCTTACACAATTTCTACACACTTCCGGCGTCGACCTGCCTCGACGCTTCCCGCTCGAGGTCAGCTTGGCTTGACGGACGGCACGCGCCGAGTCATATTACTTTCATGGTACTCGCGAAAAAGAAAGCGACGACCATCGCACTGGATCCCGAGGATGACCGGCTGCTCTCGCGGGCGGCGCAAGAGCGTGGGGTCTCGCGTTCCGAGTTCATCCGACAACATCTCTCTCTCGTCCTCGAGCAATACCGCCGACACCCGAAGCCCCGCAGTGCGGGCATCGTCCGAGTGCTGAGCGATCGCGGCGACGAGTCCGAGCTGTTCAGTGCCGGCCGGTAGCGCCGCAGCGCTGATCTGCGACACGGGAGCGCTCATCGACTATCTCGTCGAAACTGCGCCGGACCACAGACGCTTCCGAAACGCGATTGACCAGGCACGCACCCGCTTTGTGCCGGGTCTCGTGCTCTCCGAAGTCGACTACTTCCTTCGCGACGAGCGCCAGGCGATGCACGCGTTCATGGAGGACGTCGCCCGCGGCGCCTTCACATACGCGCCACCCACGATTGGTCAGCTCTCGCGTGCGATGGAAGTGGGCCGGCGCTTCGCGGACCTCGGCCTCGGCTTGGTCGACGCATCGGTCGTCGCGCTGGCCGAGGCGCTCGGCATCCGTCGACTGGCCACGCGCGACGTACGTCATTTCGCCGCCGTTCGCCTCCGTGACGGCCGGGCGTTCGAGTTGGTCGTGCAGCCGTCGGACCCGGACAGGTCCTGATGCCTGCGCGCAGCGTCAGTCTCTTATCTCGAGTTGTGGGTCAGGTTGATCGCAATGTCGCGGCAGGGTCGATGTGGGACGCGCGCCACGCAGGCATCCACGCCGCGCCGACAGCCACCACGACGAGCACGATCGCCGACACGACGTACGTGACGGGGTCAGCCGCGCCCACGCCGAAGAGCAGACTGCTGAGGGCGCCGGACGCCAGTCGCGCCGCGGTTAACCCGAGTGTGAGTCCGATTCCCGTGAGGCCGAGGATCTGCGCCAGCAGGCCACGGCGCAGACGCGTCGATGATGCGCCCAATGCCGCGCGGATCGCCAATTCGCGGCGGCGTTGCTGGATGCCATTCGCGACGACGCCGTAGGTTCCGAGCGCCGCGAGAAACAGCGCGAAGATCGCGAAGCCTCCGACGAGCAGGACGAGAAACCGCCTTGGCGAGATCGCGCGGTCGACGAGCGTCTGGAGCGGGCGCATGTCGGTCACGGGCAGATTCGGATCCACCCGCAGCAGCGCTGATCGCATGTCCGGTGCCAGTCGCGCCGGCGCCTCAGGCGTCCGTATCACCAGCACCATGGACGAGTAATCCGATGTCTGGCGAAACGGCAGGTACATCTCGGCGCCACCAGACGCTTCGAGCGCCGCGTGCCGGACGTCGGCGACAACGCCAACGACGCGCCGGCCGCCGTCCTGCGAAAGCATCTGATCGACGGCATCTCGATGTGGCCAGAGCGTGCGTGCAAGAGTCTCGTTCACAATCGCGACGCGCTCGCTCGACGCGCGATCGTCTTGCGTGAAGCCGCGACCGCGCCGCAGGGCGATGCCAGCCGCCTCGAAATAGCCGTCGCTCACGACGCGCACGGACGCCTCGGGCGTCTGTCCCGCGGGATAGACCTCGCCCTTCGCTCGGACCTGCCAGCTGCGATCGCCGCCGAACGGCAGGACGTCCGTGAGACCGGCAGCCAGCACACCGTGAGCAGATCGCGCCTGGCTGAGCAGATCGTCGATGTACGCGTTCTGCTGCGCGAAGCTGGAGATGCGAAAGCTCGGATCGACTCGAAGCGTGGCTGTCTGTTCCGGTTGAAAGCCGAGGTTCACGTTCAGCAGACGGGTGAAGCTTCGCACCAGGAGCCCGGCGCCGACAACAAGCACACACGCGAACGCGACCTCTGCAACGATGAGCGCTCGCCGTGTCCAGGCCTCCCGGCCACTCTCCGAAGCGCCGCGTATCGTCAACGCGCGGCCAGCGGCAAGGTCGCGCACGTGCCACGCCGGCAAGAGCCCGAACAGCACGCCCGTCACCGCGGCGACGAGCGCCGTGATGGCCAGCGCGCTTCCGTCGACGCGTACGCTGCTGAGCCGCGGCAAGTCGAACGCGTGCGTGGCGGCGAGCGCGCGGGTGCCGCTGATCGCGACCACCACGCCGAACACGGCACCGCCGCCAGAGAGCAGAAGGCTTTCCGTCAAGACCTGACGGAGGAGACGAACGCGGCTCGCGCCGAGCGCGGCGCGCGTGGCCATCTCTGTCCGCCGCGCGCTCATGCGCGCCAATTGAAGATTCGAGAGGTTGACGCACACGATGAGCATGACGAGGCCGATCGCGGCCGCGAGTACGACGAGGGCCGGCCGCACGGCCCCGCTGACGTGCTGGCTCAGCATGGTCAATTTCGGGCGAATCGGGTTGCGCTCGGGGTGCTGGCGATCCAGCTGACTTGCGAGACTGGTGAACTCGGCTCGCGCCGAGGCCAGCGTCGCGCCCGGCGCCAGCCGGCCGACGATGCGCATGGTGTTGCCGCGGCGGTTCGTCTCGTCGGTCAGCGGCCAGGGAGTGAAGAGGTCGATTTCCTCTCCCGGCGCGAAGACGCTGGCGAAGTCGAACGACGCCGGCAGCACACCGACGACAAGGGCTGGCCGGTTGTTGAGTCTGAGCACGCGGCCGACGATACCGGGGTCGGAAGCGAACCGTCGCCGCCAGAAGGTGTCGCTCAGTATCACCGCGGGTGGCGCGTTCGAGTTCGCCCGGCTCTCGGCATCCGAAAAGAATCGGCCGACGCGCGGCTGCACGCCGAGGAGTGCGAAGAAGTTTTGGGTGACCGCCACGCTGGTCAACCGCTCGGGCTCGCCTGCGCCAGTCAGCTCGCGATCGCCGCGGCGATAGCCACCAAACCAGCCTGCCAGATCAACGAACGACCTCGTCGCGGCGCGCAGATCGATGTAGTGACCGACCTGTGTGCTCCACTCCGGGCCGTCCTGATTGGTGTTGGCGATCCACACCAATCGTGAGGGATCGCTGAAGGGCAGGGGACGGAGGACGAGCGCGTTCACGACGCTGAACACGACCGTGCTCGCGCCGATGCCGAGTCCCGTGATCAGTACAATGAGTGCGGTCACGCCAACGTCGCGCCGCATGCCGCGCAGTGCATGACGGAGGTCCTGGCGCGCATCGGCCCAGATGGCAAGGATGGGGAGCCCGTTCATGTCCCTTGCGAATTAGACGACACGGAAGTGGCCACGGTTAGCGTCGCTGCAGAAATGCGCGCCACGCCGTGAGGTGCCGTCACGCGTCGAGTTTCGTCAAGTCGTCGAAATGGGTGTGGTCGTGCGCGACGTCGAGTCCGTGTATCCTGGCGCACGAAAAGATGAGGAGATCGGCAAGGGGCCGCGGGCTCAGTATGGCAAACACGCCCGGATAAGATAATTGTTGGAGAGCCGTCGCCAATGGAACGATGCCAGCAGTGTGGCTCGGAGGTAGACCGGGCAGCATCCTTGTGCTCGCAGTGCGGGAGCCCGCTGGGGAAATCGTCTGGCGCTGACGCTCCGACCACTACTGCAGCGGGCGCCTCCGCGCACCATTCCGGCGACGAACGGCGCTTCGCGCCCGGCATTCTGATTGCCGAGCGCTACCGCATCATCTCGCTGCTCGGGCGCGGTGGCATGGGCGAGGTGTTTCGCGCGGACGATCTCATGTTGGGCCAGCCGGTGGCGCTCAAGTTCCTGCCCGAGTCGATGATCGATCGCTTGATGCTGGAGCGCTTCCGCAACGAGGTCCGCATCGCACGCCGCATTTCGCACCCGAACGTCTGCCGCGTGTATGACATCGGTGAGAGTGACCGCCATGTCTTTCTGTCGATGGAGTACGTGGACGGCGAAGATCTCGCATCGCTGCTGCGACGGATTGGCCGATTCCCCCGCGATAAGGCGCTCGAGATTTCGCGCAAGATCTGCGCCGGACTGGCGGCGGCGCACGACAAGGGCGTGCTGCATCGGGATCTGAAGCCCTCGAACATCATGCTCGATGGGCGAGGCGAAGTGCGTATCATGGATTTCGGCCTGGCCGGCTTGGCCCACGAGATTGAGGACGTGCGGAGCGGAACGCCGGTCTACATGGCGCCCGAGCAGCTCGCAGGCAAGGAGGTCACGGTTCGCAGCGATATTTATGCGCTCGGATTGGTGCTCTATGAGCTGTTTACCGGCAAGCGGGCATTCGAAGGCCACACCTACGATGAGATTGTGCGCGTTCGGCGTGAAACGACACCGCTTCGCCCGTCCGCACTGGTTCGTGATTGTGATCCCGGCGCGGAAAACGTCATCCTGCGCTGTCTCGCCGAGGAACCGGAGCATCGTCCCGTCTCCGCGTTGATGGTTTCGGCAGCGCTGCCCGGCGGCGAGTATTTGATAGCCATCTATCGTCCAGACACCTACGACCCTTCGCTCGAAACCGACGCGATGGCCCGCGAGATCGACGTGCTCAATGACGAAATGGTGACGGCCGGCGTCAGGATGTTTGTGGGGGGCCTTTCTCCGGTCGGTCATGCGAGGTCGCTGCGGAACCAGGCCAATGACACGCTGCTCGTCACCGACGGGCCGTACACCGAGACCCAGGAGCACATCGTCGGATTCTGGGTGGTGAAAGCCGCTGACCTGAACGAGGCCCTGGCGTGGGGACGCAAGGCTGCCATGGCCTGTCGGGCGTCCGTCGAGGTGCGTCCGTTTTACTATTCCGTCGAGGCACGGCCGACTCACTGACAGCGTTCCTTACGGGTGCGTCACACCATGCGGAAAATCATCACCACGACCTTCGTCACGATGGACGGCGTCATGCAAGCGCCCGGCGGACCGGAGGAGGACACGTCGGGCGGATTCAGGTACGGCGGCTGGCAGGCCAACGTCATGGACCATTCGCTGGGCGAGGCGTTCAACGAGCTCGTGACGCCGCCCGTCGCGCTGCTGCTCGGACACGCCACCTACGGCATCTTTGCGGGCTTCTGGCCGAAGCAGGATCCGAATAACGCGATCGCGAAGCCCTTCAACGAGGCGACCAAGTACGTCGTCTCCCACGAGCCTTTTGACCCCGACTGGGTGAACACGAAGGTCGTCTCGGGCGACGTGCCCGTCGCGCTCCGGCAGTTGAAGGCGGAGGAGGGCCCGGACATGATTGTCTGGGGCAGCGGCACTCTCATCCAGACGCTGCTTCGGGCACAGCTCGTCGACCGCATGCACGTCTGGATGCATCCCGTGACGATCGGGTCCGGCAAGCGGCTGTTCGCCGACGGCCCGCTTCCGGGCACCTGGACTCTCGTGAAGAGCCGCGTCGGCGCGGCGGGCGTTATCCTGGCCACCTACGAGCCGGCCGGCCCTCTCGTCACTGGCACCATTGGAGCGTAACCGGCACCCGGCGTTCTATACTGGATGCGCGAGGCGGGCAATCGATTGATTCCAAAGACGGAGAGATGTCCGAGTGGTTGAAGGAGCACGCCTGGAAATCGAAGCCGGCCAGCGGTACTGACCAACTCGAAGACGCGCCAACGCACACGCGATCAGCGACTTAACCACCCGAAACCACCACTCGGTGTGCGTCCGTAAACCTCTGTGTTCTTCGAGGTTTTGGGCGTGACGTATCACATTGCTATCACAATCGACCGGTCCATTTGCACGTTTGTGGCTTGGTAAGACGTCTTGTCCATCCGCGATCACACGAACGGCAGCGAACAATCTAACGTGGCGATTTCGATTCGAATCACCAGGCACGAACGAGACGCGATGGAAACGCCGGCGGAACGCGAGCAGCGAACGGTGAGCACCTGCATCCGGAGAGTGCGGGAGACGCTGCTGTCGTTCACAGCAGCAAGGAGATGAACAGCGCCGCTTTTCGCGATGCGCAAGAACAACCCAAGAGTCTGAGGGGCGAAGCCCTTCAGTACGTGGTGACAGCGAGATAACACTCGGATCGAAACTGCATCCGAACGGTCATGCCGGTGTCAGCCAACGGCCATCTCCTCGCGTGCACGAATTCGACCACCGTTGCCGTTGGCGGATTGCCAACCGACGTCTCCACTTGGTTCTGGTGTCGACTTCAACGGTTTTTTTAGCGTTCGCGTGTCCCCGAAATTGTCCCTGCGCCGCGCCAGCGCGAGCCAATTTCAGCCAACGGCAGCCAACGCGCAGACAGCTGTAAGGTTTTGAGATTTCAGCGATTTACGAGGAAAAGAGAAAAGCCGAGAAGCCCGTCGCGGCGTCTTAGCAAACCGCCGCCCTCAGCCTCTCGGCCACCTCACCGCGCTCGCTAAGTGTAACTGAAATAAGCACTTCGCTGATCGAAATGTCACATTGGCGGAGGCGACGGTTTTCCGAACCATCGCACGTTTCAAAATCACCTGCAAACATTGCCGATTCCGCACGCGCAGCTGAAATCGTTTGGGCACACTCGTGAAAATAGTCCGGAATTCCTGCGCGCGCCGATGGCGCGCGTTGTGCCCAGTGCGGATTCCAAGTTACGCAAACACACATCGGTGAACATCGAGCAGGACCATCGAAACCCTGAATCGCGTCGGGTCCCGTGGTCAGATCTTGGCTATTCCTCTGCCTTCGATTGGGCTGCGGCTACGCGCCCGCGCTCGATCTCATCAGTAAGGCACGCCAGATCTTCATCGCCCGTCCGGTAACTCGTAATGCACGCGCGCAGGACACGTTCGCGTCCGCCGTGTAAGTTGTATTTTATTATTACAATAACCCGCGCGTAGATG
>JBOGIZ010000389.1:0-2767 GCA_050747805.1 Vicinamibacterales bacterium
GTTGATGGCCGTCCGCGACGTGGACGCGCCGACCCACGCGGAGACGTCGGTGGCCGCCGCGCGCGAGCGCGCCGAGCGCGAGATGATCGTCGCCACGCTCGCGCGCAACAACGGCGAGATGATCGCGACCGCGCGCGACCTGCAGGTAAGCCGCACGACGCTCTGGCGGCTGATGAAGAAACACCAGATCTGAAACGCGCCGCGTTTCACGGCTGAAACGCGTGCGCGCGCGCCTGCCGTACCTGTGCGGATTCAGGCCTGTTTCCGCGCGGCAGAGTGTGTGCGGAAACGGCGCGCCTCTTGCTCGACAGGACGCCGTGGATCCGGCATCACTGCTCATCGTCGAGAACGATCGGGACCTTCTCAGGCTGCTCACGCTGACGGCATCGGCCCGCGGCTACCTTGTCGTGACCGCCGCGACCGCGGTGGCCGCCGAGCGCGTCTGCGGCGACGACGCCGTGTCGCTCGCCATCATCGACCTGTCGCTCGGGGGCGAGTCCGGGCTCGACGTGATGCGCGCGATCAAGCGCGCCCGGCCCGACACCGAGATCGTCGCGATCTCGGGTTCGACGTCGTTGGCCTCCGCGATCGCGGCGTACGAGCTCGAGGCTTTCGCGTTCGTCCCCAAACCGTTCGATCTCGATCGTCTCTTTGCGACCGTGGAGCGCGCGCTCGAGCGCCGGCGCGTCGTCGAGGACAATCGCCGCTTCGTGTGGGAACAGAAACTGATGAACGACGTTGCGGACGACCTGCGTGCGCTCGTGGCGCCCGACAAGCTGGCCGCGCGCGTGCTCCGGCGCCTCGACAGCGCGCTCGAGCTCGATGCGAGCGCGGTGCGTCTGCACGATCCACGCACCGGCCGCTACGACCAACGCTTCCTCACCGGGCCAGAGGCCGTGCGCGAGGCGTGGTCGGGCGAGACATCGCTCCTGCCGAGGCCGAGCGACACGGTCCTCTCGACGCGCCAGCCGGTGCTCATCGACGACCTGCACGACGGCCTCACGCCGGAGCAGAGGACGCGCATGCCGCTCCGCTCCGCGCTTGGCGTGCCGATGCTCGCGGGGGACGATCTCGTCGGCGTCCTGAGCGTCGGCAGCGTCCGGCCGCGGCGGTTCAGCGCGCAGGATCAGCAACTGCTCGCGGTGATCGCGAGTCAGGTCGCCGTCGCCGTGCAGAACGCGCAGCTGCACCATCACGTCCGCGCCGCCAAGCAGGAATGGGAGTCGACCTTCGATGCGATCGGCGACGTGATCGCGGTATTCGATCGCCACGGACGTGTGCTGCGAGGCAACACGGCGCTGGCGGCGCATCTCGCCCGCTCGGTGACGTCACTGCGCGGCCTCTCGTGCGACGAAGTGGGACTCTGCGGCGGCCGCTATCCCGACTGCGCGGTCGGACGGACCGCGATCGCGTGCAGCCGCGAAGACGTGACGCTCTCGGGTGATCGCGTGTTCAGCGTCACGACCTGCCCGGTTGCCGACGTGACCGACGGCGTGGCCGTCGTCCAGATCGCTAAGGACGTCACACCCGAGATCCAGAGCGCCCGCCGCCTCCGCCTGATGAGCGACGAGCTGTCGGGCACGAACGGACGCCTGCTCGCGACGGTCGAACGGCTGAAGACGACGCAGGCGCAGCTGCTGCAGGCCGAAAAGCTGTCGGCGATCGGCCAACTGGTGGCGGGCGTCGCACACGAGCTGAACAACCCGCTCACGAGCGTCATCGGCTACGCGCAACTGCTGCAGGACGAATTCCGCGACGTCGATTCCGACCCGTCGAACACGCGGCCCCCGGCGGAGATCGCGACCGATTTGCGCCGCATCGCCGAGGAATCCGAACGCGCGGCGCGGATCGTCCGGAACCTCCTGGCCTTCGCACGGCGGCAGTCGGCGGCGCGCGCGCTGCAGGACATGGGCGATGTGATCTCGCGCGTGCTCGCGCTGCGCGCGTACGAGTTCCGGCTGAACGCCGTCGATCTGCAGACCGAGATCGAGCCCGATCTGCCGCGGGTGCTCGGCGACGGCGGTCAGATGCAGCAGGCACTCCTCAATCTGGTGCTGAACGCCGAGCAGGCCATGCGGTCGCGCGCCGTGCGCTCGCTGCGCGTGGGCGCGCGGCGCATCCACAGCTGCAATGCCATCGAGGTCTTCGTCAGCGATTCCGGCCACGGGATCGCCGAAGAAAACCTGCGCCGCGTCTTCGACCCGTTCTTCACGACGCGCGCGGTGGGGGAGGGCACCGGCCTCGGGCTCAGCATCTGCTACGGGATCGTGCGCGATCACGGCGGCCAGATCGCGGTCCAGAGCCGCGTGGGCGTCGGGACGACGTTTTCGCTGCTGCTGCCGGCGCACGCCGATGCCGCGCAGCCGCTTGCGTCCGCGCTGGTAGCGCATCGCGAGCCGACCGAGCGCGATTACGTGGCGGCGGCGTTGACCGGGTGGGGCCATCCGGTCGCCGCGGCGGAGAGCGCGGCGGACGCCAGGGCCAAACTGCGCGCCGGCGGGATCGGCGTGGCGCTGATCGATCGAACACTGGTCGCCTCCGAACCGGACGAATGGAAGAGTGCGGTCGCCGCGGGCGGCGCCGAAGTCGTCCTGATGGCGGATGCGGAAGACGTGGCCGGCCCCTGGAGCGCGGGGGACCACATGCGCGGCATCGTCCGGGCGCCGTTCGAGCTCGCCGCGCTGCAGGGGGCGCTGCGCGGCATTAGTCAGGAGATGGTATGAACCCACAACAGCCGCTTGTCATGGTGGTGGACGACGAACAGGGC
>JBOGIZ010000390.1:0-4757 GCA_050747805.1 Vicinamibacterales bacterium
CGAGTTTACAAAGTCGTGTAATACAAACCGGTGTTGTCGGACATCGTCGACCAAGTTCAGGTCAAGTCGTCCGGCTATTCTGCGGAATATGGCGGCTCGACGGGTGCCGTCATCAACGTGATCACCAAGAGCGGGACGAACGCTTACTCCGGCAACGCGCTCGAGCAGTGGCAGGGCAGCTCACTCCAGGGCACGTGTAAACAGCCGAGCCTGGCGCCCAAAAACGTCATGGGCGCAACCACTGGCAGCAAGCCGCAGGTGCTGACAAACAATTCGCCGGAGCCGTGCGGTGCGAATCCCTCGCTGCGTCTGACGCTGACCAACTCGAACGCGGCGGAGTTCTGGACGTTCCCGAAGGACACGTATAACGAGAATCTGCCGGGCGGATCGCTCGGGGGACCGATCTTCCGCAACAAGGCGTGGTTCTTCGGGGCGTACCAGCCGGATCTGACGACGACGACTCGCAGCGTGAATGCCACGACCAGCGGCAACGCGAAGGCCGTCGCAGCGTCGGCCACGGAGCACGATCAGGTTCAGAATGTCACGGCAGACCAGACGATGCAGTTTGGATCGAAACTGCGCACTCGCGTCGCTTTCAACAACAGCTGGAGAAAGACGAACGGCGCGCTGCCAGCGACCGGGGCGACCGATCCACTTGGCACGAACTACGCGAGGGGCTCGGTCAACCCGAACTGGTCATTGTCGGGCCAGGCCGACTACACGCTCACGTCCAATTTCCTGCTGAGTTTCCGCGGCGGCTACTTCCGGCAGAACCAGCATAGCTTCGGTATCCCGTCGGATACGCGTTTCATCTTCAACAGCACCAACATCGGGCAGGCGGGCGTGCCGACAGCCGACCAGTTTCCGGGAGGCTACTCGAACATCCCGACGAACTCCGCGACGGTGTTCGACCTTCTGGATCGAAAGTTCTTCCAGGGAGACGCCACGTGGTTTACACATGCCGCCGGCGAGCACCAGATCAAGGCGGGCGTTCAGGCGGATCTGCGCGGCGACGACATTAACACCGGCGATCAAGCGCAGCGAGTTTACCTGAACTGGGGTTCGCAGTACGGAGATGTCGGAGTGGTGCCCCAGGGCGTCTACGGGTATTACAGCATCTACACCAACGGGGCACTCCCGCGCGAAGGAAGCATTACGCAGGGCAACGTCGCGTCGAACGTGCTCGGCATGTTCGTGCAGGACACGTGGACCCCCACGAGCAAGTTGACGCTGAACCTCGGCGTGCGCACGGAGAGCGAGAAGGTGCCGGCGTTCACGGCGGCGAACAACGACTTTGGCCAATACCCGATCAAGTTCGGCTTCGGCGATAAAATCGCGCCGCGGGTCGGCGCGGCGTACGACCTCAAAGGCGACGGGCGCTGGAAGGTGTCGGGCGACTGGGGGATCTTTTACGACATCTTCAAGCTGGACCTGGCCCAGCAGTCGTTCGGCGGGGCGAAGTGGATCCAGGATTACTACACACTCGATACGCCTGATTTCACGACGCTGAACGCGAACTCGAACTGTCCGCCGGACTGTGGCGGAACGTTCATCGCGAGCGTCGATGAGCGCCTGCCGTCGCTCAGCAACTCTGCGTGCGACGGCCCGTGCATCGCCCCGGGAATCAAGCCCATGCGGTCGCAGGAAGCCAGCGCGAGCCTCGAGCACGAGCTGACTTCGACCAGCTCGGTGAAATTCCGCTACATCCATAAGCAGCTCGATCGCGGCATCGAAGACACGGGGTCGATAGATCCACTGACGAACAACGAGCCATACATCATCGGCAACCCTGGCGAGGGGCCGTCGCAGACGTTCAACGTCGTCCCGTGCTCGCCGGCTGTGCAGGCACAGGGAGTCCTCACCTGCGATGTGTACGCAGGTACGAGCGGTGCGTTCAAAGAACCGAAGCCGAAGCGCGACTACGATGCGGCGGAGTTCGACTACAACAAACGCTTCGCGCATAACTGGAGCCTGTACGCCACCTACACTCTCAGCCGGTTATATGGCAACTACTCCGGACTGTCGAACTCTGACGAGAACGGACGCGTGGATCCCAACATCGAGCGGTCGTTCGACTATCCGATCGAACAATTCAGTGGCAACGGTCAGGCGCTCTACGGCGATCTCGCGACCGACCGGACGCACCAGTTCAAAGTGCAAGGGAACTACACGTTCCCGTTCGGGACCACGATCGGTGTGGACCAGATCATCGAGAGCGGCACTCCAATTACCCGCAACCTCTCCGTCATTCCCGGCCACGGCTATTTGTTCTACTTCGACGGCCGCAACAGCGACGGCAGGACGCCATGGCTCACGCAGAGCGACCTGTACGTGCAGCACGCGTTCAAGCTAGGAAAGAGCGGCAAGACCTTCCTCGTGGACGCGACTGTATTGAACCTCTTGGATGAGCGCACGATTCTGGATTACTTCAGCAACATCCGGAGGGCCGGCACAACGCCGGAGATCGATGAGACCGCGCTCTATTCAGGCAATCTAAACGTGCAGTCGATCGTCGACCAGAACGCGGTCATCAACGGTGGCGGTATGGCGGTCGATCCGCGGTTCATGCTGCCGGATAGCTGGCAGGCGCCTCTTCAGGTCCGTTTCGGCGCGAAGTTCACGTTCTGAAGAAGGAGACAGGAGACAGGAGGTAGGAGGTAGGAGTAGAAGACAAGACCTCCTGTCAAAGCATCGAGGAAAGGCCGCGCAAACGCGCGGCCTTTTCTTTCTGAAGCGCCTGCGTTCTGCCCCGGCACGGCGGCCGCCGGGGCGGCTTTTTTGTGTCTACGCGTTCACGCTGACTGTCGCAAGCAGCGCGCGCAGGGTCGCTGCCGTCGCCCCGCCGCACGTCGCCGCGCACCAGATCGAAGCGCGATCGCCCGTCACGCTCTTGGCGTCCGCAAGGGTCCCGCGCCGCGGGGGCGCTTACTCGATGTGTGGCCGAACCGCCGCGACGACCATCCGCGCAGCGTCCCGCGCCGCCACAGCGTTCTCGCGGCGATAGAACGCGGACGGCGTGAAGTCCTCGGCTCCGTAAAACGCCAGCTCGCGATCGCGGCGGAGTTCGCGCGACGCGGCGGCGAGTGTCTCGATCTGCGGTACGATCGCGGGAGGCATCCGCGCGGACTCGGCCTGCAGCACGTCGCCCACGTCGTGCACGCGCGGCGGATCGATCCCGGCGCTCCGCAGCAGCGCCTTCAGTGCCAGCTCCACCACTTCCTGCGACTCGCGGACGACGTCCGCCCAGCTCTCGGCGTCGAAGAGGACGTCGAGCGCGCGCAGGCGCGCCTCGGCGCGCCGCGCGTAGTCGCGCGACAGCTCACGATTGCGCACGACGCCCTCCCGCGGGCGCGGCAGCGGTGCCGGTCTCTTCGGACCGTTCCACGGTGACCCAGTACGGCTGGCCGTGAACCAGCCGGCGCAGCAGCCGCCCGTTCGCGATCTCGCGCCTGGCGGCCGCAAGCGCCGCCGACACCAGCCCGTCGATCTCGAACAGCACCACGCCTTCGACAGAGGCCTCCGCCCACACGCCGGCCCCCGCGGGCGCCTCCGGCACATGCACGAAATGCGGGTCGACCGGCCGTCCCTCCCAGGTCACGGAACGGGCATCCCAGCGGGTGTACAGATCGCGCCGGAGCGGGATGCCGGCATCGATCACGATCAGCGCATCCACGTCGGACGAGGGTCCTGCCGTTCCGCGCACCCACGAACCGTGGAGCACGACGCCCAAGAGTGCGCGGCCGGCCACCTCCGACGCTCGCACGACGAGCGCGGCGGCGTCGGGCCGGAGTCCTACACCCGTGCCGCCGGCCGCCAGGCGCCTGACGCAATATTCGTTGAGCGAAATGCCCGCCTGGCGCGCGGCGTTCTGCAGCTGCCGGTGGAGCGGCGCCGGCACTCGCAGGACAAACGGGGTAATGTTGTGGCGGGCCAAACGGTGATATCTCGTCCTTGTTAAAGATGATATCACGCGCGCCAGAGGCGTGCGGCGGCCGGTGTGAAGGGCGGTCTGCGAAGACCGTCAGGCCCCGACATGGACCGTCGCGAGCAGCGCGTCGAGATCAGCCGACGTGAAGGGCTTGGCCAGCACCGCGGCCGACGGCAGATCCGCCTGATCCTCGATCGCCGACGCGTCGCCCGTAATGAACACGAAGCGTCGATCGGGGTCGGGGTGCTGCTCGCAAAGATACGTGAGAAACGTGGCGCCGTTGCCGTCGCCGAGCCGTACGTCGCACAAGACCAGATCGAACCTGTGCTGCCCGGCAGCGGTCCGGGCATCGGCTAAAGATCCCGCCTGCACCACGGTAAACCCGCGGCGTGTCAAGAGGCGGACGAGCAGCGCGCGAATCGGCGCTTCGTCGTCGACCACGAGGGCGTGGCGCTGCCCGTCTGCGATCGCCGTGGCCGTGTCCGCCGGCGTGCTGTCGCGCGCGCGGGCTCGTGCAGGTTCGGCGCGTGGGCCGCTGCCCTGGGCCGCTGTCGCCGTCGCCTCCGAATAGGCCGGCAGGGTCAGTTGGAAGCACGCCCCCGTCGGACGCGGATCGGAGGACGCCGATCGAACGTCGGAAGGCTCAGATGGAATCAACTCGAGAACGCCCCCGTGCGATCGCGCGATGCCGAGTGAAATCGACAAGCCGAGGCCGGTGCCCTGGCCGACGTCTTTCGTCGTAAAGAACGGCTCGAAGATGCGCCCGCGAAGTTCCGGCTTCACGCCGGGTCCCGTGTCGGTCAACGTCATGCGCTGAACACCCTCGCCG
>JBOGIZ010000391.1:0-7419 GCA_050747805.1 Vicinamibacterales bacterium
CGTGATCGTCCGCAACAATCGCATCGAGCGCGTCGGACCGGCGGATCGGACGCCCGTGCCGCGCGGCATGCCGGTCGTCGACGTCACGGGCAAAACAATCCTCCCGGGACTCTGGGACTCGCATGCGCACGTTGGGCAGGTCGAGTGGGGTCCGGTGTATCTGGCCGCGGGCGTCACGAACGCACGCGACATGGGAGGCGAGTTCGCGATCGTCACGGCGCTGCGCGACGCGTGGAACAGCGGACGCGCGCTGGGACCGCATCTGGTGCTTGCCGGGCTCGTGGACGGCACCGGTCCGGGCGCGTTCGGCGCGGTCACCGCGGGTACGCCTGAAGAGGCGCGCGCCGTCGTCGCGCGCTACAAGGCGGCGAACTTCCAGCAGATGAAGGTGTATCAGATCATGCAGCGGCCGCAGGTGGCCGCGGTGATCGACGCTGCGCATCGGGCGGGCATGACGGTGACCGGTCACGTGCCGACCGGACTGACGCTGCACGACGTCGTCGAGATGGGCTACGACAACGTCGCGCATCTCGTCGTCCGCGGCGCGCCAGGCAGCGACGAACTGCGCGACACGATCGCGTTCCTGCAAGCGCACCATACGGTGATGGATCCGACGATCTCCTGGAACGAGATGCTCGGACGCAGCGCCGACACACCGCTCGTCTCGATCGAGCCCGGCCTCGCGCACGTCGCACCGGTGCTGCGGCGGCTGCTCGAGAGCGCCAACGGCGGCAGCATCACACCCGAGCAAGCGCGGCAACGACTCGAACGATCGCTCGCGATCATCAAGGCGCTGTACGATGCCGGGATTCCGATCGTGGTCGGAACCGACAAGGGCGTCCCCGGCGTCAGCGTCGATCGCGGCATCGAGCTGTATGTGCAGGCTGGTATCCCGCCGATGGACGCGATTCGAGAGGCGACCGCGATTCCCGCGCGGGCGTTCGGTGTCTCGGATGAAACGGGAACGCTGACGCCAGGCCTCCGCGCCGATCTCATCGTCGTGGACGGCAACCCGCTCGAGCATATTTCCGACATCCGCAACGTGACGCTCGTCTGCACAAATGGCCGCTTGTACGACGCGTCGCAGCTGTGGCTCGCCGGCGGCTTCCGTCGATAGCCGCGGCCGATCGGCGAGTTCATAATCCCTCCACAATCGTCCGGCACACTCCGGAACAAGGAGGTCGGGCAATGAATCGAGGTTTCAGATGGGCGGCGCCGCTGCTGGCGCTGATTGCGATGGCCGTGGTTGGAGTACTCTCGTACAACGCCGGCATCGTGCACGGGATCGCCATGAGTCCGGCGCTCGCGAACGCCCCCGCGGCCGCCGCCGTCCGCTACGGATGGTACCGCCCGTGGGGATTCGGGTTCTTCACACCGCTATTCTTCCTGCTGGTCTGGTTCCTGGTGTTCGGGATCTTTTCCAGACTATGGTGGGGCGGCTTCTACGGGCGCCGGCGATGGTACGCCGGCGGTGGATGCGCCGGCCCGGAGGGGTTCAACGACTTGCACCGCCGCGCGCATGAGGAGATGAACAAGCCGTCGTGAGCACGATACTCGTCGTCGAAGACGAGCCACGGATCGCGCAGATCGCGAAAGACTATCTCGAGCACGCAGGGTTTTCCGTCGTGACAGCGGGCGACGGCGTGGATGCGCTGGCGCTCGCCGCCGCTCGGCGGCCCGATCTCGTCGTGCTCGACCTCGGACTGCCCCGCCTCGATGGATTGAGCGTCGCGCGCCGCCTGCGAGAAACCAGCGTACCCATCATCATGCTGACGGCGCGGGTTGAGGAATCGGATCGCTTGGCCGGCCTCGAGATCGGGGCGGATGACTACGTGACCAAGCCGTTCAGTCCGCGCGAACTCGTCGCGCGCGTGCGGGCCGTTCTGCGACGGACAGCGCCGGAGGCGGGCGCCGTCCTGCACCGGGGCGACCTGACGATCGACGTGCCGCGCATGGCGGTTTCGCGCAAAGGCCACCCGATCGATCTGACAGCGACGGAGTTCGAGATTCTTGCGGCGCTCGCCGCGCGCCCCGGCCGCATCTTCACGCGAGGCCAGCTGCTCGACGCGATCCACGGCAGCGCGATCGAGGCCTTCGAACGCGCCATCGACGCCCACGTCAAGAACATCCGCCGCAAGCTCGAAGCGGATCCGCACGCGCCGCGGTACGTGCTCACGGTGTACGGCGCGGGCTACAAGTTCAGCGACGCATGATCCGCAGCCGATCTCGATCCTGCGCGCCCCCGTGGTGGCCTCCGGACGAACCATGGCCGCCGACGCACGGGCGCCGCCGATGGCACGGCGGACGCGCGCGCGTCATGGGCGGCATGTTCGTGTTCTTCGTGCCGCTCGTGTTTTTCGTGCTGCTCGGCGCCGCGAGCTTGTTCGCGCGCGCCGTGCTGCACTGGGGCGGTCCTCCGATCGTCGCCTATGCGCTGACTGTCGCGGCGTGGTTCTTCTTCGTGGCCTTGTTCGCCGTCGGGCTGCGTCGCGTCGGCAGTCCCGTGGGCGACATCGTCGATGCCGCGGAGCGGGTGGCCGACGGCGATTTTACGGCGCGCATCGATTCGCGAGGGCCCAGACCGATCCGGACAGTCGGCCGCGCATTCAACACGATGACCGAGCGTCTCGCCGCGCACGATCGGCAGCGGCGCGAGCTGATGGCCGAGGTCGCGCACGAGCTGCGGACACCGCTGACCGTCATTCAGGGAAAGCTGGAGGGACTGCTCGACGGCCTGTACCCGCGCGATGATCACCATCTCGGCAACGTTCTCGACGAAGCGCGCGTCCTCGCCCGTCTCGTCGAGGACCTGCGGACGCTGGCCAATGCTGAAACGGGCGTCCTGACGCTCGAGAAGGAGCCGACCGACCTCGCGATGCTGGCTGGTGATGTCGTCGCGTCGCTCTCGGCCGAGGCCGCTGCGCGACAGGTCACGGTGCGGTTGGAGGCGCCCCCGACACTCCCGACGATCGTGATCGATCCAGTGCGTGTCCGGCAGGTGCTCGCGAACCTGGTGTCGAACGCGCTGCATTTCGCGCCGGCCGGCGGACGCGTCATGGTAAGCGCGCGTGCGGACGACCACGACGTGACCATGGCGGTGGCCGACACCGGAGTCGGCATTCGCGCCGAGGATCTGCCGAAAGTGTTCGACCGCTTTTACAAAGGGGACGCCTCTCGCGGCTCAGGTCTTGGCCTGACGATCGCGCGGCGGCTCATCGAGGCCCACGGCGGCACGATTCGCGCCGAGAGCACGGCCGGCCACGGCGCGACGATGACATTCACGCTGCCGATCGGCTGAGAACGCTCGCGTATACTCGCTCGATGGCGATCAAAGACGCGCTCCTTCCGGAGTTCGATCACGAAATGGGGACGACGCGGCGGCTGCTGGAGCGCGTGCCGGACGCCGACCTGGGCTGGAAACCGCATCACAAGTCGTACAGCCTCGGGCAGCTCGCCGCGCATATCGCCAACCTTCCGCACTGGCTCGGCGTCATCTGCGATCATGCGGAGGTCGACGCAGCGGCCGCGGCCGAAGAGGCGCGGCCCAAGGTACCGGCCACTGTCGAGCAGCTGTTGAACCGCTTCGACGAAAACGTCAAACAGGCGCGTCGGCGGATCGACGAGATCGGCGATTCGGGGATGATGGCGCGGTGGACGCTCAAGGACGGCGGCCGGGAGATCTTCTCGATGCCTCGCGCGTCCGTGCTGCGCAGCTTCGTCATGAACCACATGATTCATCACCGCGGGCAGTTGACTGTCTACCTGCGGCTGCGCGACGTGCCGCTCCCGTCGATCTACGGCCCGACGGCCGACGAGGGATGACCGACTCGATGACAAACGCCAAATGGCACATGCCGAAGCCTTTTGGCATGTGGCATGTGCCATTTGTCATTTGTTTCGTCGTGCTCGCGACGATGAACAGCGCGGGGTACCGCTATGGCGCGTCCGACCAGGCGTTCTACATCCCCGTCGTACTGCGGGCGCTCGATCCTGCCCTCTTTCCGCGCGATGCCGCGCTGATTGATTCGCAGGGACACCTCACGCTCTTCGACAATGTCGTCGCGGGCGTGATCAAGGTTACGGGCGTCTCGATCCAGCACCTGTTTCTCGGACTGTATCTGCTGTCGCTCGCGCTGCTCGTGACGGCGTCGCTCCGGATCGCGCGGCGCTTCTACGCGACGGCCTGGACGGGGCTGGCGCTCGCTGCGGCCCTGACACTGCGCCACGAGATTGCGAAGACCGGCGCCAACATGCTCGAGGGCTACTTTCAGCCGCGGCAGCTGGCGTTCGCGCTGGGCCTCTGGGCAGTTGCGGCCTTCCTGGATCGACGAGACTGGCTCTGGCCGCTGCTGCTCGCGACGGCGGCCGCGCTGCATCCGACCACCGCGATGTGGTTCGTCGTGTGGCTCGCGGTCGCCGCGTGGTTCGGACGCACCAGGTGGCGGCCCGCCTTGACCGCCGCGGCGGCGGTGGGGGCGGCGGGCGTCGCGCTGGCGATCTGGCGCGGGCCGCTCGAAGGACGTCTCGCGATCATGGACCGCGACTGGCTGGCCGTGATCGCGGACAAGGGCTATCTGTTCCCTGTCGGCTGGCCAGTGAGCGCGTGGATCACGAACCTTGTGTCCGTTCCCGTGATCGTGCTCGCCTGGCGCGCACGGGCGCGGCGTGGGTTGACCATCGACGGCGAGACGCCGCTCGTACTGGGCGCGCTCGCGCTGGTCTTAGTTTTCGTTGTGTCACTGCCGCTCAACGCCGCCCGCGTCGCGCTCGTCATTCAACTTCAAATTCCGCGCGTGTTCTGGATGCTCGACGTGTTTGGAACGATCTATCTGGTGTGGTGGCTCTCGGAAGGCGGCGCCGCGGGTCCGTCGCGCACCCGTGCCGCGATCGTCACGACGGTCGTCCTGCTTTGTTCGATGGCGCGCGGCACGTACGCGAACTTCGTGCAGTTCCGCGATCGTCCGCTCTTCGCCGTCGACGTGGCCAATCCCGACTGGCGCGACGCGATGGCCTGGGCCCGCTCGACCGATGTCGACAGCGGATGGCTCGCCGATCCCATGCACGCCGTGAAATATGGATCCAGCGTGCGCGCGGCCGGCTGGCGCGACGTGCTGCTCGAACGCGTGAAGGATCACGCGCTTGCGATGTACGATCGCTCCATTGCGATGCGTGTAGCGGACAGGGAGCAGGCGTTGAGCGTCCTCGCGTGGGACACGCCGTCGGGCGCCAGGGCGCTTGCCAAGCGGTACGATCTGGATTATCTGGTGATCGATCACCCACTCGATCTGCCGCTCGCGCACCGATCGGGATCGCTGTTTATTTATAAACTCCGTTGACTCCGTTTCGGCATTTGGCATTCGGCATTCGCCATTGACCCCAGACATTCCCCCCTTCATCCCGCGGCCGTACCTGAAGAACGGCCACTTGATGACGATCTACTGCTGGGCCGCGCGGCGCCGGCTGCGGCTTCCGGCGCCGGAGGCGCGGCTGTTCCAGGTGACGCCCGATACGCAGGTCCTCGCGCACTGCTACTGGCACACCGACCGGCGCGCGCACCCGACGCTGCTGGCCCTCCACGGCCTGGAGGGTTCGAGCGCGGCACACTACATGCTCGGCCTCGCCGACAAGGCGCTCCATGCGGGTTTCAATGCCGTACTGCTCAATCAGCGCAACTGCGGAGGCACCGAACATCTCGGGCCTGGGCTGTATCACTCGGGCTTGATTGAGGACGCGGCGTTCGTGATCCGCGAACTGGCCGCCGACGGTCACGACCGCGTCGTCGTGGCCGGCTACTCGCTCGGCGGCAACCTCGCGCTGCGGCTCGCCGGGACGATCGGCGACGCGCTGCCGTCGCTGAAGGCGGTCTGCGCGGTATCGCCGGTCGCCGAACTGGCGGAGTGCGTCGACGCACTCGAGCGCGGCGCGAACGTCGTCTATCAATGGAACTTCGTGCGCCATCTCCGAAACCGGATGCGCCGAAAGGCGCAGACATTTCCAGGCCTCTTCGATCTGGCGCCGCTATCGGACATCCGAACCGTACGGCAGTTCGACGACGTCTACACGGCGCCCTACTTTGGATTCGGTACCGCGAAGAATTACTACTATCAGGCGGCGGCGATGCGCGTCATCGGCAGGATCCAGGTGCCCGCCCTGATCATCAGCGCGGAAGACGACCCGTTCGTGCCCGTGCAGACGCTTCGAAGCGCGCCCGTGTCGAGCAATCCCAACGTTCGTCTCGTCGCACCCGCGCACGGCGGCCACTGTGGCTTCCTCGCGCAGCCGGCCTCAAGAGACGATGACGGCTATTGGGCCGAACGGGCTATCATTCAATTTGCGCAGTCGGCGCTGCGCGATCCGTGATCCATGATTCGGCGTTGGCCGTTCGTCATTCGTCGTTGACAGATGAAGTACCTGATAGGCACGAGCGGATACAACTACCCTGAATGGCGTGGGACTTTCTATCCCGAGAAGCTGCCCGCCGCGAAGATGCTCGCGTTCTACGCCGAGCGCTTCACCACGGTCGAGATCAATTACACGTTCTACCGCATTCCTACGCCGAAGCTGCTCGAGGGCTGGGCGAACGGGTCGCCTGACGGCTTCATCTTCACGCTCAAGGCGCCGCGCAAGATCACGCATGACGCGCGGCTGCGCAACTGCGAGGATCTGACGACGAGCTTCTGCCGCACGGCGACGACGCTCGGCGAGAAGCTCGGTGTGCTGCTCTTTCAGCTTCCGCCGTTCCTGCGGCGTGACGACGCGGTGCTGGATGCGTTTCTGGACGCGCTGCCGGAGGGAACCCGCGCGGCGTTCGAGTTCCGGCATGTCTCCTTGCTGGACGAGACGGTGTTCGCGGCGCTCCGGCGGCGCAACGTCGCGCTCTGCATCGCGGACAGCGAGAAGATGAAGACGCCGGTCGTCGCGACCGCTGATTACGCGTACTTCCGCCTGCGCGACGAAGGCTATCAGCCCGCGGACATCGGCAGCTGGGCGTCCGTGATTCGCGGACAGCGCCACGCGGGTTCGACGTACGTCTATTTCAAGCACGAAGAAGAAGGCAAGGGCCCCGAATTCGCGCAGATGCTGCTCGCCGCGCTCGCAGCCTGATCCCGATTCATCCTGCGATTCGACCGGCCGCGCGACACCTTCGAGAGTCTGACGCGAAGCGGGCGTCGAATGACGACCCCCAATCGAGCCTCGGCCGGTACGCTAGACTCCCCACATGCACGCTTCAAGAATGCTTCTCGCCGCGGCGGCAGCTGTGTCGCTTGTCGTCGCAGCGAACGCCCAGGACGCCGCGAAGACCGCGAACGCCGGCTCGCCCGAACCGTTCGCGGCGCTCAAATATCGAAACATTGGTCCCGCGGCCGGCGGCCGCGTCGCGCGCGCGGCAGGCGTGCCCGGCGACCCGCAGCTCTACTA
>JBOGIZ010000392.1:0-16775 GCA_050747805.1 Vicinamibacterales bacterium
GCCAACCAGCTGTCAAAGACCGGGCTGTTCTCGAATGTGAAGTACACCTACACCAGCGCGGGCCCGCACATTACGGTCACCTTCGAAATCGAAGAGGCGCCGTCGAAAATCCCGGTGATCTTCGACAACGTCGTCTGGATGTCGGACGAGGAACTGAAGGCGGCGCTTCGCGCCGACGTTCCGGAATTCGACGGGACGACGACCGCGTATGCGGGCGCATCCGATCTGATCGCGGCCGCGCTGCAGAAGGTTCTGCAGGCGCGCAATCTGCCGGGCCGGGTATCGGTGCGGCCGGTCTTTCCGATCGGCGCCACGACCTCGGATCCCATCGCGTTCAACTATTCAGTCGCCGATCCCAGTCTGAACGTTTGCGCGCTGCATGTATCGGGCGCGTCGGCTATTCCAGAAAAGGATCTGGTCGGTCAATTGAACGGGGTCATTGGGGACAGCTATTCGCGTTCATTCCTGGTCGCGGCGTCATCGGGCACGCTCGCGGACATGTATCATCGTCTCGGGCACTGGCGCGCGACCTTCGCCACGCCCGCAGTCGCGCTGAAGGAGTGCAACGGCGTGGCGGTGACGTTGAACGTCAACGAAGGGCCGGAGTATGCCTGGGACCATGCGGTGTGGACCGGCAACGCCGCGTTACCCGCACCCACCCTGGACAACCTGCTCGGGATGAAATCCGGCGAGATGGCCAATGCCAGCAAGATCGGACAGGGCGTCATCGCGATCCGCGGGGAATACGGCAAGCACGGATACCTCGAGCAGGCTGCGAGGTATGAGCCGCAGTTGGACGATGCCGCGCGCCGCGCGACATTTGCCTTCACGATCCATGAAGGTTCGCAATACAGAATGGGCACGCTCCAGTTCGACGGCATCCGCGATGCGGACGCCGACAAACTACGGAAGCAGTGGCAGCTCAAGCCGGGCGACGTCTTCGACGAGTCATATATGAAGGAGTACCAAACGAAAGTGCTCGATCCGCTGCGGTCCCCTTCGGGCGGCCGTCCCGTGCTGGATCTGATGCTCGACCACGATCATCAGGTCGCCAATTTGACTGTGAGAGTTCAATAGGCGTTCGCGATCCGCCCCGCACTCCGCGCCCCCGCCCCCGCCCTCCGCGTCCCGCCCCCCGCCCGCCGCTCACTTCAGCGTATACAAATACGCCGTAATGTCCTTCGCATCCTGTTCCGTGACGCCTAACTCGGGCATCACGTTCTTGGGATCGATCTGCTGCGGGTGTTGAATCCACTTCACCATGTTGGCAGGCGTGTTCTCGAGATGGCCGCCGAGGGTCTTCCGGACCGCGATGCCGCTCAGCGGTGGACCGACAACCGCGTTCGCGCCTTCGATCCCGGGAATGGTGTGGCAGGCGCCGCAGGCGTAGCGCGCGATCGCCTCCTTCCCGCGCCCGGCGTCGCCGCCCGGAAGAGCGGACGAGCCGGCAGACGTTCCGCACGCGCCGCTGAGGACGAGCGCCGAAAGCAGAGCAGCCGCGGATAGAGAGCGTTCTTTGAACATGTCAATCCCATCCTCGATTCGTGCGCCGGCCGCGCGAATTGGGTGTAGCGTACAATTTTTGCAGGGTTTCTTCAGCAAGCAGGTCCGCCGTTATGGCTAAGCACGACGTTATCGTCATCGGCGCCTCGGCCGGCGGGGTCGAGGCGATCAGCCGGATCGTCACGGATCTGCCGCGCGAGATCCGCGCATCCATCTTCGTCGTGCTCCACATTTCCCGCGGGCGCAGCATGTTGCCTGAGATTCTGACCCGCGCCGGACGTCTGCCCGCCACGCATCCGACCGACGGCGAGCCTCTGCAGTACGGCCGCATCTATGTCGCGCCGCCGGATCACCACATGGTCGTGCTCGACGGCGCCGTACGGATCGTGCACACCTCATCGGAGAACGGCGTGCGCCCCGCGGTGGATCCGCTGTTCCGATCCGCGGCGCGCGCGTACGGCGCGCGTGTGGTGGCGGCAATCCTCACCGGGACGCTCGACGATGGGACGGCCGGCATCGCCGCGGTGAAGGAAGCCGGCGGCGTGACGATCGCCCAGGATCCCGACGAGGCCTTCGCGCCAGGCATGCCTCGCAGCGCGGTCGCCTCCGGCATGATCGATCACGTGCTGGCCCTGCGCGACATCCCGTTGCTCCTCACCGCGCTCAGCGAAGAGGAGGCGCCGTCCGTGCTGCGCCATGGCCCGCACGTGGTGGCGATGGAGCCCGATCTCGCGGATCTGCAGATCGCCCGCACGGCGCGGGATCGTCCGGGTCAGCCGTCGGTGTTCACGTGTCCGGAGTGCCACGGGACGTTGTGGGAGGTCGATCAGCGCGGCCTGCTGCGCTTTCGCTGCCGCGTCGGGCACGTGTATTCACCGGAGAGCATGATGGCCGCACAGACCGATGAAGTGGACCGCGCGCTGTGGATCGCGCTCAGGACGCTCGAAGAACGCGCGGCGCTCGCGCACCGGCTCGCGGAGCGCGGGCGTGAGCGCGATCAGACGTGGGTGGACCGGGCGTTCACCGTCCGCGCCAGGGAGGCCGAGGCCGAAGCGGCGCAAGTCCGTCTGCTGCTGCGCTCACGGGCGGGCGCGCTCCATAGCGTCCCCGACGACGCCGCGACGACGGAAGGACCGGGCGACGCCCACGTGGAGGAACCAGCCGCGCCGCAGAAAGACGAAGCCTAAGGATTCTTCGCCGGCGCTGCGCCCGGTTCGGCCTCCATCAGGAGGATCACGCCAGTGACCGAGCGATCCAGGCCGAGCAGCGGCGCGACCGATACATGGCACTGAATCGTCCGTCCACGGCGATCGGTTGCGGTCACCATGGCCTCGCGGTGCGCCGCCGATCCGGACAGGATCTCGCGAATCGGCTGGTGGAGATCGGCCGCCGGCAATCCTATGTCGAGTGTGAAAAACGACGTCCCCTGCGTTTCGTCGGCGCGGAGGCCCCAGAGATCGAGCGCGCCGGCGTTCCAGATGTGCACGCGCAGATCCCGATCGAGCACGACGACCGCTGAGCGCAGGCTGGCAAAGACCGACTCGAGAAACGCGTTGCTCGCATTCAGGTCGGTGCTGCGGTTCCGCAGCTCGTCGTTCATCGTCTGCAGCTCTTCGTTCGTGGACTGCAGTTCCTCGTTCATCGTTTCGAGCTCTTCGTTCGTGGACTGCAGCTCCTCGTTCGTCGTTTCCAGCTCCTCGACGGTCGATTGCAGCTCCTCGTTTGTCGTTTCGAGCTCTTCGTTCGTGGACTGCAGCTCCTCGTATGCGGTCTCGAGTTCCTGCTTCGAGTGCGTCAGCTCGTCCTGGAGCGCCGCCAGCGTGCTGACGTCGGCGAAGCTGACGCGGATGCCCAGCGACGCGCGCTGGTCGTCGAAGAGCGGCGCGATCGTGACGTCAAGGAAACCCGTGGCTCCCGCGCGATCCCACGATACGTGGCGAAGGACCACCTCGCGCCGCTCCGTGCGGACGCGGTCCATCGCCGATCGGAGATCGGCCGGTCTGTACGAGACTTCGAGGTTCTGCAGCGGGGAGCCGAAGTCGCTGTCGCTGACGCCGAACTGACGCCGCGCGGCGGCGTTGGCGCCGACGAGCGCGCCGGCCGGATCGACGACGAGCTGGGCGTCATTGCCGGCCTCGAACGCGGCATCGCGCAGCCGCGCATGGTTGGAGGGTGTCTGCACGATCTCCTCCCGGCCGCTCTGCGCGGCAAGCAGCAGTCGATCGCGGTGGGGGACCTTCGGAACGGCCTTGAAGATCCGCCGCTTCAGATCGGCGGGCTGAAACATCGCGGCGTGGCTGAACAGCATTTCGGCGCGGCCCAGCAAGAGAAATCCGCCGGAATTGAGTGAAAAGAAAAAGCGCGCCATGATCCGCGTCTGCGCCTCGGCGTTGAAGTACATCAGCGTGTTGCGGCAGAGCAGGAGATCGACGCGCGAAATGGGCGCATCCTGAATCAGGTCGTGGCGGCCGAAGATCACCGACCGCCGCACGTCGCGGTTGACGCTATAGGCGTCGGCTCTCTGACGGTCGAAGTACTTGTCGCGCAGATCGGCCGGTACGTCGGCGACGTGCCGCGCATCGTACACGGCGCGGCGCGCCTCGCCGAGCGCCTCTTCGTCGGCATCGGTCGCGTAGATCTTCACGCGCTCGCGGAACGCGTCCAGCCCGAGGGCCTCGGCAAGCAGCATTGCCACGGAATACGGTTCCTGGCCGGATGCCGCCCCCGCGCTCCAGACGCGGATCGGGCCGTCCCCCTCGACGATCGCCGGCAGCACCTCGGTGCGCAACGCGTCCCACACGTCCGGGTCGCGGAAAAACGACGTGACGTTGATCAGGATCGTGTTGAAGAGCGCCGCGAACTCGTCGGGATGGACCTCGAGATAATCGAGATAGGCGTCGAAGTCTCCGGTGTCGACGGCCTGCATGCGTCGTTGCACGCGGCGGATCACGCTCGCGTGCTTGTACGCGGTGAAGTCGACGCCGCGCGTCTGACGCAGATACTCGAGAATGCGCTCGAACTTGGCAGAATCCACCGCTTCGGCCATCGGCCAGCAATTTACCATGCTCGGGGCCGGCGGCGTCCGGCGGCGTCTCGCAGATGCTGCTCGTACCGCTGCCGCTGTTCGAACGTGAGCCGCGTGCGCCGCGGCAGCGCCGTCACGCCGTGCTGCCACGCAGTGCGATCGCGCTGCAGGCGCGCGACGAGCGCGTGCAGACGCTCCCGGACGACGCGCGCGTCGATAATCTGCGCGTCGATGTCGTCCGGGAGCATTCCCGAGAGGGGGAAAAGGGGAGGGGTCATGATGCGGGAAGGCCAGCGTCGCTGCTGCGGGGAAGCCACAGCGTGAAGATACTCCCCCGGCCCGGCCCTTCGCTTTCGGCGGTCACGCGGCCGCCGTGGACGTCTGCGATGCGGCGCACGATCGCGAGTCCGATCCCGAGCCCGTGAGCGGTGGTCGATCCGCGGACGAACGGATCGAAGATGGTCGGCATGCGCTCCACTGGCTGCAGTCTAGCGCATCGCTTGCGCGTCAAATGTAATAAGATGACACTGCCCCAATACTTCGAGGGAACGGATGTCTGTGGACTCATTGGAATTGCAGTTGGCGGCCGCGTTTCAGCGCTTTCACAGCCTGCAGCGCCGGGTTGAGACGCATCCCGATTCCGGCGGGATCGCGGCGCGCGCCATAGCTGAGCTGGGAACGGCGCTCGAAGAGATCCGCGTCGCGCAGGAGCAGATCGTCGAAAATCGAGTACACCTCGAGAAGCTGCACGTGGAGCTCTCCTCGCAATGCGCGAAGTACTGGGAGCTGTTCGACGAGATGCCCCAGCCGTACGTCGTCACACGAAGCGACTCGATCATCACCGAGGTGAATCGAGCCGGCGCGGAACTCTTCAACGTCAGCCAGCGGTTTCTTGTTGGCAAGGCGATGAGCGTCTTCGTCTGTGAAGATCGTTCCCGGTTCCTCACGGAAATCGCACAGCTTGCGTCAGAGTCTGAATCGCGCGAGCTGGCATTCAAGCTTCGGCCGCGCGAGCGCGCCCCCCTGGCCATTCAAGCCAAGGTCAAGGGCGACTCCGGCGCGTTGCGTTGGGTGCTGAGCTCGGGCCAGGCCCTCAACGGTTAATCGTTCGTCTCATCCAACCGGATCTCGAACCGCAGTCGTAGCCCGCGCGGTGTCAGTGTTTTGCGCTGAACCGCCGCTGTATGAATTTGCATCGCTCCCCGTGTGCTTCGCCCGTGTCCGCCACGCACCTGAGTCGGAGTTCTGACGCGACGAGCTGGCACAGGTGTTGATTCAGGCGGAGGTCATGGCAAAAAACCGAAAGCGGCAGGACGCCGCCGCATCATCCGAGAACGCTTCTACCGCCACCATGGATCGCCCGCGCCCCACAAACGGCGGGGGTCCCCGCGATCGTATTGCGCAGCGAGCCTATGAACTGTATCTGGCCCGCGGCGGCACGCACGGTTCAGACTGGGAGGACTGGCTCATCGCGGAGCGAGAAGTCCTGGGCGGATCCGAAGAGTCTGAAGGGTGACGTTTCCCGGCCGGCAGCCGATGGTCCTGGTCGCTGACGACGATCAGGACACGCGTGAACTGTATCGAGCGTGCTTCGATACGAGCGGCTATCGCACGGCCGAAGCCCGAACAGGCTCTCAGACGATCGTTTCCGCGCTCGAAATTCTTCCCGATGTGCTGCTGACCGACTACGTCCTGCCTGACATCGACGGCCTCACGATCGCCGGACGCCTGAAAAGCGATGCCAGGACGGCGGCCATTCACATTCTGATGGTGACTGGCTATGCGACGCCCGATCTGGACGGCAAGGCGGCATCGGCCGGCGTTGAGCGCGTGCTGCTGAAGCCGTGCCTGCCGCAGGCGGTCATGCGCGAAGTCGCCCGAGTGGTTGGCCGGCCGGTCTCGAGCGCCCCGGGTAGACGACTCGTCGCATTTCCCCCGAGGTACGCGGCCGCCTCCATGGCGGCAGCGCAGCCTGTCCTTGATGAAACCGAATACCGGACGGCGGCGTTCGAGCGCGTGCGCGACGAATTCGCCGCGCTGCCCGGGTTGGCGCTGACCGCGGAACAGGCGCGGTTGGTCTTCGACCTGGATGCGGAAGCGGTCGATCCGATCCTCCACGGGCTCGTCGCCGAAGGATTTCTCGCACGGACGCCGCTCGGCGCGTATCACCGCGAGCGGAGGTACTCAGGCTAAAACATGCGCCCTCCGAGTGGAACATCGCCGTCCGGGGCAAGCAGCACGACATGCCCATCATCGTCTGGCACACCAAGCGTCAAAACCTGCGACATGAACGGTCCGATCTGCTTGGGGGGGAAGTTGACGACGGCGAGCACCAGCCGTCCAACGAGCGTCTCCAGCCTGTAGCGCTCGCTCAGCTGAGCTGACGACGTCCGGACGCCGATCGCGGACCCGAAATCGATCCGAAGTCGGTAGGCAGGCTTTCTCGCCTCGGGAAAAGGCTCAGCGGCGACGATGCGTCCGACGCGGATGTCAACGCGTTGAAAGGTCGTGAAATCGGTCATCGTCGAGGCGGACATGGAGCTCAGCATATGACAGCTGGCCTTGGGCTTGCGTCTGACGCGCATGTCGGGTTGCCGCCGCACTGGAAAGTCGACGCCGGGCGATTGGCGCATTTTCTCGACGCGCTGCCGCGGCGCGTCCGTCACGTCGTCGAATTCCGCGACCCGAGCCCCTGATCTCCTGATCTCCTGCGATCTTCTGGGAACCTGCAAGGACCCGAGAGCGTGATGACGAAACAGCAGAAATTCGCGATTGGTGTGGCGACGAGCGTTGGGGCCGCTTATGTAGCTGGACGTCTCGTTCGCCGGCGGCACGCGATTTCGTTTGCGAATCGCGTCGTCGTGATCACGGGCGGCTCGCGCGGGCTCGGACTCGTGATGGCGCGCATGTTCGCGCAGGAAGGCGCGCGGCTGGTGCTGATCGCGCGCGACGTCGACGAGCTGGCGCGCGCGCGCGCGGACGTCGAAGCCTCGGCGCGCGCGGTCTCCGGGCAGCCCTCCGACGTCATGATCGTCCGCTGCGACGTGCGCCGCCGCGCCGACGTGCGCGCCGCCGTCGACGCGATCGTGGAGCGCTGGGGCGGGATCGACGTGCTCGTCAACAACGCAGGCGTGATCCAGGTCGGTCCCTTCGAGCACATGACCCGCGAGGACTTTGACAACGCGATGGCCACGCACTTCTGGGGGCCGCTCCATCTCATGATCGAGATTGCGCCGATCATGCGCCACCGCGGGTTCGGCCGCATCGTCAACATCGCGTCGATCGGGGGCAAGGTCGGCGTGCCGCACCTCGTGCCGTACTGCGCGAGCAAGTTCGCGCTGGTTGGGTTGTCGGACGCGGCCCGTGCGGAGCTCGCGCGCTACGGCGTGCGCGTTACGACGGTGGCGCCGGGACTGATGCGGACCGGGTCGCCCGTGAACGCGCAGTTCAAGGGACGGCACGCAGCCGAATATGCGTGGTTCAAGATTTCGAGCTCGATTCCGGGGCTGACGGTCAGCGCCGAACGCGCGGCCGCGCGGATCCTCGACGCGTGCCGGCATGGCGATGCCGCGCTGACGATCACGGCGCAGGCGACAGCCGCGGCGCTCCTGAACGCCGCGATACCGGACGCGGTCGCGCACGCGATGGCGCTCGTGAGCCGCGCGCTGCCGGGCCCCGGCGGCTGGCTGGGCAACGAGGTGAAGCGGGGAGCCGAAAGCGAACCTATCGGCGCCCCGCGGCTTCTCACGATGCTCACCGACGAGGCCGCGGCCGCCAACAACGAGTAGCGAGACACGGATCGCAGGAGCTCAGGAGATCTTCTGGCCTCCTGCTATCCTCGTGGGGCAGCGGGCGTCCGGCCCGTTTCGATCAGGTCCTTGAACCGGTGGAGATCCTGGCGGATCTCGGTGGCGGCATCGCGGCCGAATAGCCGGGCGACGGCCACCCCCACCTTGCCCGCTGGCGGACTGTACTGCAGGTGCACGGTGACCCGCGTGCAGCCGTCGGACGCGCGATCGAAGTTCACCGATCCGGCGCTCACGACATCCGCGCCTTCGAGCGATCGCCACCCGATCACCTGATTGGGGACTTCGTTGTTGATCTCGGCGTCCCATTCGACGACGGTTGCGCCGGGCCCTTTTGCGCGCCAGTGCGAAATCGTATCCGTGATTTTTTCGACCGATTCGAGATGCCGCATGAACTGCGGCAGGTTTTCCAGGTTGCGCCAGAACCGGTACAGCTCGTCGATGGGCCGGTCGATCGTGACGCGTTCGAGGACGTTCACGCCGCGCGAACCGCGCAGCGCCGCGCGTGTGTCGCTCGACACATCCGAGGTGTTGATCGCGAGGGCTTCGTAAATGTCGCAGTGCGAGGTGATCCCGCGCCGGAGCAGCATCGCGCCCAGGCCGACGTAGACCAGGCCCGACACCTTCATCCGCGACGCGCCGTAAATCACCATGCCGGCGCCGGCGGCGATCGAGGCGTATCGTTCGACGTCGCTGATATTGCGATCCGAGCGCGCCCGCGCTTCGCGGCGATCCTCGGGAAACGTGAGTTCCATGTCCACCTGTGTCACCTTCTTCCGGTTCCGGCCGTTGACGTCCACGACGGTGAATCGCTCGCGGGAAAAGACGCCTCGGACGCCTCGCGTACGACGTCCGTGCCGTGCACGCCGCGCTGGCCGAGCGCGCGGCCGAGCCACTGGCGGACGAACCGGAGATCGTGGCGTCCGCGGGCGGCACGGATCGCCAGCGCGCCGCCGAGAGCCGCGAGCAGCAGGCCCGGCGCATCGGCGCGCTTCGCGCCGAATACCGTCAGCGCGCTGCCGCCCGCGAGCGCGGCGAATCGTTCCGCGTCGAGGTCCCGCAGCACGGGCGCGCGCCGATCCCAGACGTTGACGGGCGCGCGGGCAAGGATCAGATTTTTCGAGCCTTCGGGCATCAGTCCCCCTTTGTCAAACCCGCAAGCGGTTGCACGACGTGTGCCCGCCCGAAAACACCGCAGGCGCGCCGATCGGGTAATGGCTCAGTCATCGAACCCGACAGCCCATGTTGACAACCAGACGATAAGCATGCAATCATCCGGATTGACGAATGAATGGCGGCTCGGCGATTTTCGATGATCTGACGGCGCTCGCCGACGCGACGCGCAGCCGTATGCTGCTCGTGCTCGAGCGGCACGAGTTGACCGTCTCGGAGCTCTGCGCCGTGCTGCAGCTCCCGCAGTCGACCGTCAGCCGCCAGTTGAAGACGCTCGCCGACGCCTGCTGGGTGGCGTCGCGCCGCGACGGGACGAGCCGGTATTACACGCTCGCGATCGACGATCGCGATGCCCACACCAGGCGCCTCTGGGCGATCCTGCGCGACCAGGTCGCCTCGACGGCCGGCGCGGATCAGGATGTGCGCAGGCTCAAGGGCGTGCTCGCGCGCCGGCAATCGAAGTCTTCAGAGTTTTTTGCCTCGGCGGCCGGACAGTGGGACCGCCTGCGCCGGGAACTGTTCGGCGCGGCCTCTGCGCTGCACGCGCTGCCGGCGCTCCTCGACGCGCGCTGGACGATTGGCGACCTCGGCTGCGGCACCGGCGAGACGACGGCGGCGCTCGCGCCCCACGTCGCGCGCGTCGTCGCGGTGGATCGGAGCGGCGAAATGTTGCAGACGGCACGCCGTCGCCTGCGCGGTTTGGCGAACGCCGATATCCGCCGCGGAGAGCTCGAGGCGCTGCCGATCGACGCCGCGGAGCTCGACGCGGCCGTCATGATGCTCGTGCTGCACCACGTGCCGGACCCAGCGGCGGTGCTCGCGGAGTGCGCCCGCACGCTGAAACCGGGCGGGCGCCTGGTCGTCTGCGACATGCTGCCGCACGAGCACGAGGAATATAAACAGCAGATGGGGCATGTGTGGCTCGGCTTCGGCGAAGATCAGATGCGGCGTCTGCTCGAAGCAGCCGGGTTTACCTACGTCCGGATTGTGCCGCTGCCGATCGATGCCGATGCCAAAGGGCCGGCGCTGTTCGTCGCATCGGCCGCGCGTACCTCAGATTGATGGTCGATTCAGCATTCCGCATTTGACGAAGGAGCGATAGATGATCAGCGCGATTCAGGAAGTCCACCCGTTCGACGCGGCGGTCAAGGCCGGCCGCGTGCCTTACAACGTGAAAGACCTCGCCCTCGCGGAGCTGGGGCGTAAGGAAATTCGCCTCGCCGAGCACGAGATGCCGGGACTGATGGCGCTGCGCGCGCGCTACAAGGACCAGAAGCCGCTCACGGGTGCGAAGGTGATGGGCAGCCTGCACATGACGGTGCAGACCGCCGTGCTGATCGAGACGCTCGCGCAACTCGGTGCCGACGTGCGCTGGGTCTCGTGCAACATCTTCTCGACGCAGGATCACGCCGCCTCCGCGGTCGTCGTGGGACGGCCCGAAACCGGCGGCACGCCCCAGAACCCGAAGGGCACGCCCGTGTTCGCCTGGAAGGGCGAGACGCTCGAGGAGTACTGGTGGTGCATGAGCGAAGCGCTGATGTGGCCCGACGGCACCGGCCCGACGCAAATCGTGGACGACGGCGGCGACGCGACGCTGCTCCTGCACAAGGGCGTGGAGTACGAGAAGGCGGGGAAGGTGCCCGCGTTCAATCCAGAGAAGGACCCGGAAGAGTGGGGCGTCATCCTCGATCTGCTGCGCGAGGAGCTGAAAACGAGCCCCTCCCGCTGGACGACGGTCGCAAAGGCGATCCGCGGCGTCAGCGAAGAGACGACCACGGGCGTACACCGGCTGTATCAGATGATGGAAGCGGGCACGCTGCTTTTTCCAGCGATCAACGTCAACGACTCGGTCACGAAGAGCAAGTTCGACAACATCTACGGCTGCCGCCACTCACTGATCGACGGCCTCAACCGCGCGACGGATGTGATGACGGGCGGCAAGGTCGCGATCGTCGCCGGCTACGGCGAAGTGGGGAAGGGCTGTGCCCAGGCCCTGCGAGGCCAGGGCTGCCGGGTCATCATCGCCGAGATCGATCCGATCTGCGCGCTGCAGGCCGCGATGGAAGGTTACGAGGTCAAGACGCTCGAGGACGTCGTCGAGACCGCCGACATCTTCGTCACAGCGACCGGCAACCTCAACATCATCACCGTGGACCACATGGCGCGGATGAAGCACAACGCGATCATCGGCAACATCGGGCATTTCGACAATGAAGTCGACATGGCCGGTCTCAAGAAGCGCGGCGTCGAGCGGATCAACATCAAGCCCCAGTACGACGAGTTCCGCTTTCCCGACGGCCACAGCGTGCTGATTCTCGCGGAAGGCCGGCTGCTGAACCTCGGCTGCGCGACGGGCCATCCGAGCTTCGTCATGTCGGCGTCGTTCACCAATCAGGTGATCGCGCAGCTCGAGCTGCACCAGCACAACGACAAGTACCAGAAGAAGGTCTATATCCTACCGAAGCACCTCGACGAGGAAGTCGCGCGGCTGCACCTCGGTCATCTCGGCGTGAAGCTGACGACGCTTACGAAGGAGCAGTCGGACTACATCGGGGTGCCGGTCGAAGGGCCGTATAAGTCCGAACACTATCGGTACTGACCCTTGTCAGGAGGTTGGAGGTAGGGGGTTGGAGGTTGGAGGTTGGAGATTGGAGCTGCGAGCCGGAAACCGGAAACCGGGATCCGGAAACTGGGGGGCCGCGCCGCCACGCGGCCTCCTCGCTATTGGCGGACATAGATCAGCCGCTCGTGGTACGTCGGTTTCGGCGGGGTGTTCGCTCCAAGCACCGCGCCGGCGACAGCACCGGCCATCACGGCGAGGGCCTCAGATCGGCCAAGCGTGTGGTCCTCGTCGTGGAGAGCCAGCAGGATCGCCCATCCAAGACCTGCCGCCACGCCGATTCCGGTCCATCGTCCAACGGCGGCCCTGCGGCTCTTGCCCGCAGGCTCACGGATACTGACCGATGCGATGTCGCGCCGGTGCAAGATCGCGAGCTTGATCCTTTTGCGAATCGTGATGTCATCGTCGTTGACGCTGATGAGGACGCCCGCATCGCGTCGCCCGTTTGGAAACGCGACCGCGACGTGCGTTCCGTCCCGAAGCGCCGCGACCGCCGACCACTGGGCGGATACCTGAGCTGCCGGGGTCGCTCCCAGGGTGAGTAACAGGCAAGCCGATACAATTCCGCGCATCGCGCCCTCCGCCTCGGTAAGGCGAAAAGCGCGGCCGGAACGGCTCACCCACGCTGCGTAGCTGCTCGTGGCCGAATCGCTACTAAGGATGCGCGCCAAATGGCGCGCCACAACCGATCTCCTACCTCCTACCTCCTACCTCCTACCTCCTGTCTCCTGACAAGCGCGCCGTTCAGAAATCTCACCAACGGCATCAGCGCCTTGAAGGTCGCGACGAGCGTCGGATAAAACTCGCGGCCGGAGGCGAGCGAGGCGGGGAACTCGGCTCCGCCGTAGAACTGGCGGAACTTCAGGAACTCGCCGGCCGGGTGGTCCCGCGGATATCCGCGCGGAACGCGCGTCATCGTGTCGCCGGACAGTTCTTCGAAGCGGCTCCGAAAGGTCCGTGCCCGCACGATGGTTTGGATCTCGGGCCACGTCCCCGCAATGTGTTCGCGCAGGCGCACGAGTTCTGGCGGCTCAGGTCGCCACATGCCTCCCCCAATCCACACCCAGCCCGGAGCGATCTCGAAATAGAGGCCGGCGCCCTGCGGCTTCGGCAAATCGCGCGTCCTGAACACCGCGGCCGCGTGCGTCTTGAGCGGCTTCTTGTTCTCGCTGAACCGCGTGTCGCGATAGACGCGAAAGAGCGACTGCTTCGGCGACGCGATCAGCTCGGGGGCGAACGTCCGGAAATCCAGCGCGAGCTGTTCGACGACGGCGATCATCGGCGCGTGGATGTGCTGGTCGTACTGATCGCGGCGCGCCTTGAACCAGTCGCGATCGTTGTTGCGCTTGAGGGCGCGAAGGAAGCTGATGGACTGCTTCGAAAAGGGCGTAATGAAACGGGCCACGGCCAACCTCACAAAGATCACGAAGAGACACGGATCGCAAAGATCGCTAGTTTATGGCTTTGCGATCGTCGTCTCTTTGCGGCCTTCGTGTATAGCCGTCGGCCGTGCACCAGGACATCTACCGAATCTTGAACTGCTGTCTAAGCCACGCCACACGATCGACGCGAGCTTGATAGGTCAGTTCGTGCTCGAAGTCGTACGTCTTGACCGTCTTCGGTCCGGGCACGGCGCGGGCCATCGCCGCCGCGGCGTCGTTGTCGATGAATTTGTCCTTCGTTCCAAACTGCAGCAGCACCGGCCGCGGCGAGACCTTCGCCATGACGGCTGCCGGACCGAACGGCGCGAGCGTCGCCACGAACGCATCCTTTTCGGCGCCTTCGCGCTTCGGCGTGAAGAGATACCACGCGCTGAACGACGGCGATCCCGCCATGAATACCAGGTGCGTCACGCGGGGATCGACGCTCGTGGCCAGCGCACCCCACATCGCGCCAAAATCGTGGCCCACGATCGCGACTCGCGCCCGGTCAATGTCGGGTTGCGCGAGCAGCACGTCGAGCGCGCGGCGAACCTCTTTCGTTTCGTCGATCGTGAACTCGTAGTCACGCGTCGCGTCGCGCTTCTGGAACCAGCCGTCGGCCGCCCATGGCGTGTCGATGAGCAGCGACACGACGCCGGAGCCGGCGAGATCCGCCGCTTCCGCGAGAAACTCCGTCCGGTTCGAGGTTGGGCGGGGCGGCTCGTACCAGTGCAGATAGAGGATCGCCGGATGTGGTCCGCGGCTGGCGGCCGCGGGCAGCACAAGCGTCGCCGTGTTTCGGGTTCCATCGAGTTGTGCGTAGGAGATCTCACGGACGCGGACGTCCGTGCGCGCCGTGCGAACGTCGAGCGGCTTTGCGCGGTCGTAGCCGAATGTGCCGGCCGGCGTCTGGATCAGCGCCAGCAGCAGGGCGATCGGGATCATGCGGAAGAGCTTACCAGCAATGTCCGATGTAGACTCGCGCCATGCAATCGAAGACCAAGGCCGTCGCGCTCTCGATCGTTCTCCTCCTTGTCCACTCGCCGCTTCACGCCCGTCAGGCGAGCGTGCCGGACGGCCTGCGCGGCCAGATCGATCGCATTTTCAAAGATCATGCGTACGACGCGCCTCGCTTCGGCCCTGCCCGCTGGATGCCCGACGGGAGCGCCTACGCCATCGTCGAACCTGCGCAGGGCGGCGGCACCGAGATCGCCCGCTACGACGCCGTTACCGGCGCCCGCGCCGTGCTCGTGCATCCCGCGCAGCTCGTGCCAACTGGCAGCACCGCGCCGCTCGACATCGACGACTACGCGTGGGCGAACGACGGCAAGCGCCTGCTGATCTTCACGAACACCAAGAAGGTCTGGCGGCAGAATACCCGCGGCGACTACTGGGTGCTCGACGTCGCCAGCGGCGCGCTCCAGAAACTTGGCGCCCACGCGCCCGAATCCTCGCTCATGTTTGCGAAGTTTTCGCCAGACGCGGCGCGTGTGGCATACGTGCGCGGCAACAACATTTATGTCGAGACGCTCGCCTCGCACGCCGTCCTCCAGCTGACGATGGACGGAACGACGCCGCCTGAGGGCCAGGCGTGGGCGCCGGCGGTTGGCGGCGAGACAGGCACGATCGTCAATGGCACGTCGGACTGGGTGAGCGAAGAAGAGCTCGACATCCGCGACGGTTTCCGCTGGAGTCCCGACGGCGGGCAGATCGCGTACTGGCAGTTCAACACGAGCGGTGTCGGGAACTACACGCTCATCAACGACACCGATTCGCTGTATCCCACTACGAAGGTCTTTGCGTATCCGAAGCCGGGCACTACGAATTCCGCCGTCCGCATCGGTGTGGTCAAGGCAGGGGGCGGACCGACGACCTGGATGAAAACTCCAGGCGATGCGCGCAGCACGTATCTGCCAAGTCTCGAATGGATCGACGCGAGCCACGTCGCGATGCAGCAGCTGAACCGTCGGCAGACCACGAACGATTACCTGCTGGGCGACGCGGCAAGCGGCCTCGTCACGCGGCTGTTCCACGACGGCCCGGATTTGGACGCTAAGCCGTCCGGGTGGGTCGACGTGCAGCGCGACATCATCTGGGTGGAATCGGGACGCGCGTTTCTCTGGGTGAGCGAGCGCGACGGCTGGCGTCACATTTACCGGGTGGCGCGTGAGGAGGGAGGCGCGAGCCGCGAGGCGCCAGGTCAGGCGACGCTCGTGACGCGGTTCGCGGGCGACGTCATCGCCCTCGTTGGGGCGGACGAAAGAAATGGCCTCGTCTACTTCCTGGCATCGCCCGACAACGCAACCGAGCGGTATCTGTATCGCGCGCCGCTTGATGGGTCCTCCGCGCCGTCGCGCGTAACGCCGCCGGCGGAATCGGGGTCACATGCCTACACGCTTGCCCCGGGCGGCCGGCTCGCATTCCATACGTACTCGACGTTCGATCGTCCGCCCGCGATGGACGTCGTCTCGCTGCCGGATCATCGATCGCTTCGCTCGCTGACCGATCCGTCCGCGCTGCAGGCGAAGCTCGCGGACATCGTTTCGCCGCCGGTCGAATTCGCAAAGGCGCCGATCGACGATGGCGCGACGCTGGACGGCTGGATTATCAAACCGCCCTCGTTCGACCCGACGAAGAAGTACCCGGTGATCGTCTACGTGTACGGCGAACCGGCGTCGCAGACGGTGACCGACAGCTGGGCCGGAGGGCGCACGCTCTTCCATCGTGCGCTCGCCGATGCGGGCTACCTCATCGTCAGTTTCGACAATCGCGGCACTCCAGCGCCGAAAGGCGCCGCGTGGCGCAAGGTGATCTACGGCGCCGTTGGCGTCCTTTCGGCGCAGGAACAGGAAGCGGCCGTCAAGGCGCTCGCGGCGAGCCGTCCGTATGTCGATCTGTCGCGCGTCGGCGTCTGGGGCTGGAGCGGCGGCGGCTCGAACACGCTCAACTGCATGTTCCGGGACGCGGATCTCTACAAGGTCGGCGTCGCCGTCGCGCCCGTGCCCGACCAACGCCTCTACGACACGATCTATCAGGAACGGTACATGGGCGTGCCGCAGGACAATGCTGATGGCTATCAGAAGGGATCGCCGATCAACTTCGCGCAGGGGCTAGAGGGCCACCTGCTGGTCGTTCACGGCTCGGGCGACGACATGGTACACTATCAAGGTACCGAGCGTCTCGTGAATCGTCTCGTCGAGCTGGGGAAGTCCTTCGACCTGATGGTC
>JBOGIZ010000393.1:0-2785 GCA_050747805.1 Vicinamibacterales bacterium
GCGCTGCGCCTTCTCGCCGTCGGCGCGCGCTTTCTTCCCGCCGCTGGCCGTCCAATCCGCCTCGAACACCGACTGAATCCGACGGGCAATCCGCGCGTCGGTGATGACGATCCCCACCTCGCGGCGGCCGTCGAGCTCGAGCCGGCGCAGGCTCTGGCTGCCGACGAAGGCCTCGGCGCCGTCGCGCACGATCGTCCGCACGTGCAGCCGGAGATCCGCGAGCCTCACGACGCGGACGCCCGGAATGAGCTTCTCGAGACCGCCGATGACGCGGATATTGACGCCGGCGCCCGCGCGCTCGGCCAACGCGCGCTGCACGAGATTGTCGCTGATCTGCTCGTCGTAGATGAGCAGATCGCGCTTCGCGCCCCTGATGAAATTGGTCAGTACGGTCCGCGAATTCTCGGGACTGACGACGAACCGGGCGCACGTCGGCGTGTACGGCTGCCGGTTGAAGTCCGCCTCGAAAAGACGCGACGCTTCCTGGACGAGGCGCGTGTCCGATGTGACGATCCCGAAGCTTCGGCTCTTGTCGACGTCGAGCTTCGTGAAGTTGAAGCCGTACACATGCAGGACGCCGTCGATGATCATCATCTTGCCGTGGTAGCGCGGCAGGTCGTCGGCCGTCCGCGACACGGTCAGGCCCGCGTCGAGCAGCCGAAGCTCGAGCTTGCGAAGCGTCTTCTCGCCGCCCTTGTTCGTGTGCGCGATGAGCGCGCGAACGTTGACGGCGCGCTCGACGGCCCCGGCGAGCGCCTTCTCCACCTCCGGGCGATCGAAGCGGAAGATCACGACATCCAGAGACTTGCGCGCCTTGCGGATGGCTTTGACAACCGGCGCAACGCCATCGTCAGGTTGAATGATGAGTTTCACTTGGCCTTCAGCTTCTTTTCGGTCCAATCTACGGCGCCGTGGCCCTCGGTGTCGAGCCCGAGGAGCGCGTTCGAAATCCGATCCCGCCGCAGGTCGAGCGGGACGAACACCTCATACGTCACTTCCTCGTCCGAGGCGGCGCGCAGCTCGAAGTCTACATGATGCCGGCGCAGGACGGACTCGAAGCGGCCGCGCCGCCCATCGGTATTCTTGCCCATCCGGATCGCCAGGTCGAAGAGCCGCCGCGTGTCGGGCTCGAACGATTCGATGACCCACAGCGTGATCAGAATGAACACCGCCGACGCGACCGCCATCGCGAACAGACCGACGCCCGTGGCGAGCCCGACGGCCAGCGTGGTCAGCATGACGCCCGCGTCTTTCGGATCCTCGATCTTCGCGCGGTAGCGGACAAGCCCGGCCGCCCCGACAATGCCGAACGCGCGCGCGATGCTGGTGCCGACGACCATCATCACGACGGCCCCGACGATGGCGAGGATGATCTGCGTCTGGATCACGGCCGGCTGACGCCGCGGCGTTCCCCGCCGCCGCGGACGGAGTGCGAGAATCGCTCCGAGCGCCGCCGCAATCGGCACGCGAATGCAGGACATGACGATTTCGTCCCGGACGCTGGGGGGCGGCTCGACGTCGCTCTTCTTGGACTTGTCCTGATCCTTCTGCTGGGCGTCTGCCTGCTGCTGCGCCCGATCGAGGACGGAGTTTTGCGCGAACGCATGAACGGGATGCGGCGCGGTGCCGAAGGCGAACGTGAGCACGAGGGCGGCGGCGAGGCGTCGGGTCATTGCACCGCGAGTCCTTCCTGAATCTTCTGCTTGAACCGGTGGATGAACCGATCGGCCAGCTCGGGCGGATAGCCGCCCGCGCGGAACGCGTCGTTCCACTGAGGGTCGGTCAGCGCCTGGAGCCGACGGCAAATCCAACGCACGTCGTCAGGCGTCATGTGCGAGATGAGCTCACCGTGGATCCCGTGCCAGTCGAAATGGACGATGCCGTCGGAGACGCCGGTGATGAATGGCGCCTGCTCGAACGCGTTGATGTCGCCGCGCGGCGCGTCGACCTTCCCGGTCTTGCCGAACGACTGCCCGAGATCGCGCGCGACGTACCAGATCCGCGCGCCTTCGAACGGCGTCTTCAGTTTGTAGATGACGTTCTGCTGATCCTTGATGTCGGAATTACCGACCATCACCATGAAGATGAGCAGTCCGTTCAACTCGTGTGTACCCACGAACGGGTCATGAAAATACGACCAGTCCTTGCCCGCATCGAGACCGTGCAGGTTCGGCTTGGACTCGCGGAAGCGCGCGGGCAGCTGGGGATTGCCGTCGGGTGCTCCTTTGGCGTTCCATTCCGGGACGTAATAAATCGGCGGCTGGTGGTACCCGAGTCCCCACAGCAGGCGCGAGGCGACGACTTCGGTCGGCGCTTCCGGCGGGAACTTCGCGCTCCACGTGCGGCCTGATGGATCTTCGACCGTTAGGCCGCTGCTAAAGCCGACTGTTTTGACTTTGAGCACCCGGTAGAGCACAGACGGATCGGGCGCAAGACGTTCGCCGCCGACGCCCCAGTAGAGGTTGCGATTCCGCTCAGGCGGATACCACAGCTCAGCCAGTTGCGCGGCGGTCGGCCGATGGGAGAGCGTCGAGCGAATCGCCGGATGGCAGCCCGCGAGGGCGATCCAGGCCAGCAGAAGCACGGGCAAGGCACACCGCCGCATACGCGGTTCAGGTGTTGCAAGCTGATTGCCAGCGGATGAGCTCAGTCGCCTGCCAGGTCAACTGAAATCATGCGAATCGATCTGAGGCGATCGACCGGCCAGGCCATGCACGCGATCGGCTTTGACCGACGTGACGCCTTCCTGAATCTGCAGCGTGCCTTCGATGATCAAGTACGGTTC
>JBOGIZ010000394.1:0-17147 GCA_050747805.1 Vicinamibacterales bacterium
TGAAGGAGCCGATCTTGTCGCGGACGATGCATTTCAGATAGTGCGCGAAGCGGCAGCACGCAAACAGATACGGCAGCCGGGCGGCGAGGTTCGCGTTCGCCGTGGCGTCCGGATCCGTGTACTCCGACGGCTTCTGCACCGACTGCGCGCCGATGAACGCGGCGAAGTCGGAGTTTTTCCGGTGCAGGAGCGGCATGAACCCGTTCTTGGCGAGCTCCGCTTCGCGCCGGTCGCTGATCGCGATCTCCGTCGGACACTTCATGTCCACGCCGCCGTCGTCGGTCGGGAACGTGTGGACCGGTAGCCCTTCGACCGCGCCGCCGGACTCGACGCCACGGATGCGCGAGCACCAGCCATACAACTTGAAGGACTTGTTGATGTTCGTCGCCATCGCGTACGCGGCATTGGCCCAGGCGTACTTGCTGTGATCGGCGGCGCCGGTGTCCTCCTCGAACGCGAATTCCTCGACGGGATTCGTCTTCGCGCCGTACGGCATGCGGGCCAGGAAGCGTGGCATCGCCAGACCGAGATAGCGGGAATCCTCCGACTCGCGGAGCGACCGCCACGCGGCATACTCCGGCGTCGTGAAGATCTTCGTGAGATCGCGTGGATTGGCGAGTTCCTGCCACGTCGACATCTGCATGATCGTCGGTGAGCCGCCGGAGATGAACGGCGCGTGCGCCGCGGCGGCCACCTGCGCCATCTCGCCGAGCAGCTCTACGTCGGGCGCGGTCTGATCGAAGTAGTAGTCGCCGACAAGGCAGCCGAACGGCTCGCCGCCGAACTGCCCGTACTACGCCTCGTAGATCTTCTTGAACAGGGGACTCTGATCCCACGCGGTGCCCTTGTACCGCTTGAGCGTCTTGCCCAGGTCCGCCTTGCTGATGTTCATGAAGCGGATCTTCAGCATTTCGTCCGTTTCGGTGTTGTTCACCATGTAGTGCAGCCCGCGCCACGCACCTTCGAGCTTCTGGAAATCCTCGTGATGCATGATCAGGTTGATCTGCTCGGTGAGCTTCTGATCGAGCTGCGCGATGATCGCCTCGATCGACTTGACGACGTCGTTGCTGATCAACTTCGTCTGCGAGAGCGCCTGCTCGGCGAGCGTGCGGACGGCCCGCTCGACGGCCTCCTTCGCCTCGTCGGTCTTCGGCTTGAATTGCTTCTTCAGGAGCGTGTCGAAATCGGTGGCCTCGACGGCGCCGATCGCCGACGTCGCGTCTTGCTGCGTCTTGGGGTCTGCCATGGCTGTTCTCCGCTACAGGTGCTCGAATATCAGGAGCCGGACGTGTCGCTCCCCGGGTTCTTGGTGGTGGCAAGCGTCTGCAGGAGCGCGGGATCCTGCAGGAGCTTGGCAACCAGCTCCTCGGCTCCCGTCTTGCCGTCCATGTACGTGATCAGGTTCGCCAGCTGCTGCCGGGCCTCGAGAAGCTTGTTGAGCGCGTCGACTTTCTTCGCCACGGCCGCGGGTGAGAAGTCGTCCATGCTCTCGAACGTGAGCTCCACGTTCACGTTGCCCTCACCCGTCAGTGTGTTCGGCACCTGGAACGCGACCCGCGGCTTCAACGCCTTCATGCGGCTGTCGAAGTTGTCGACGTCGATTTCCAGGAACTTCCGGTCCGCCACCGGCGGCAGCGGCTCGGCGGGCTTGCCCGACAAATCCGCCAGCACACCCATGACGAACGGGAGCTGGATCTTCTTTTCCGCGCCATACAGCTCCACATCGTACTCAATCTGGACGCGCGGCGCGCGGTTTCTCGCGATGAACTTCTGACTGCTCGCCTTTGCCACGGAAGACCTCCCTGCGGCTACGCCGGGTTACTCATTCTTCAATCCGCCGGCCGAACGCACCCCCGCCAGCGCGTCAGGCGCGATGTCGGCCAGCACCTCGAGAAAATCCTTCGCGACCAGACGTTTGGCGCGATCGACGAACAGCGGGATCGGGCTCGAGGGCTCGTTCCGCCGGAAGTAGTCACCTACGGCGTCCAGTGCCCGAATCGCATCCTGACGGGACGCGATCGCGCCGCCGAACCCCGCCTGGCCGCCCGCTCCATCCCCTCCCGGACCACCGTTAGGCCCCACTCCTTCGCCGCGCAGCTCCAACTGTTCGCGAAACAGCTTCGCCAGCTTCGCGAACTGTGTCGTCAGGGGCCCGAAGTCCGGCGCCACGTCCGGACCGCCTTCGCTCCGCATCCGCGCGTCCATCGCGTTCAGCGCCTGGATCGCGTCGGTGACACTGCGCTCGAGCTGCTTCAGATCGTCGAGCGGCATCTCCGCGAACGCCGCGCGAATGGCCGCCTCGTCCGGTTTCGCCTCGAGCGGCCCCGGCAGCGTCTGGCCACGGGCCAACTCGACGTCGCGCAGGCTGTAGCGCCCGTGCTGCCGGCTCGAGACGAGCGGCATCCGCCAGATCCGATCGACCACCGCCATCGGATCGGCGAAGCAGTTCAGGGCGTTGCGCCGCGCGATCGCGTCCTCGTCGAGTAGCGGATACACGTTGGGCCAGAAGCCGTCGAGCCATTGCGACGCCGCCGTCAGCGACTGCGAGAACGCCGGCAGCCCGTCGGTCCGCAGGACCGCCGTCGCCAGATACGCGAGCAGACGAAGATCCTTGCTCTTGCCGATGCCGGCGATCGCATCGCTCCGGATGCGATCCCATTCGACCGGCGGCTTTGCCTTGGCCGCTTCCTTGTCCCCGTCGTCCTGGTCGGGGGGCGCCTCCGGCGAGCGCGCCTGGCCGAACAGACGAAGAGCATCGAAGGTGGACAGCACCCCCGAGGCGTCCAAGTCCTGGCCGCACGGCTGTTCGCCGGCAATCGGTTCGAGCAGCGCGCGTGCATCCCACGCCGCACTCATTTACAGCTCCTTGACGAGACCGCGATTGAGGCTCTGCATTCTACTCGAAAACGCGTCAGATGATAGAGCGGCCGTCAACTATCGGTACGCTTCGGCGACGACGACGGTCACGTTATCAGGGGCCCCGGCGTGCAGCGTCGCCTGAATCAGGCCGTCGACGGCCGTCCGGACGTCCGCTTCGCGCATCCACTGGCCGATCTGCTCTTCCGGGAGCACCCGCGTCAGACCGTCCGAGCACAGGAGGAATCGGTCGTCCGCCAGGATGCTGTCGCGGTGGACATCGAGCTGGAGGTCCGGCTCGACGCCGACCGCGCGGGTAATGACGCTCGACACGGCCGCCGCGGGCTCTATTTCTGCGAGGCTATGGTCCCGGGTGAGCTGTTCCAGCACGCCATTTCGCAGCCGGTAGACCCGACTGTCGCCGGCCCACAGAATCGCGGAGCGATTCCCTCGCACGAGCAGGACGACCGCCGTGCTGCCGCTCCGATCCGGCAGGTCCCGTAGCGTCGACGCGCGGAGCAGCTGATCATTGACTTGCCGCACGCGGCCGATGGCGGCGTCGATCGCTTCGTCGAAAGTGCCATCGAGCGAAAACTCCGTCAGGGAATCACAGACCATGTGACTGGCCACCTCACCGTCGCTGTGGCCGCCCATGCCATCGGCCACGACCCAGACCCCCGCCTCGGGGCGCTCGACGAACGCGTCCTCATTGTTCGTCCGCGTCCGGCCGACGTCGGTCGCCGCCGCCGATCGGAAAAAGAGCGGCTCACCGAAGCCGCTCGTCACCGTCAGCGTGTCCTCGGCCTCGACGGCATCCGTAATCGTGGCGGAGATCGAGTGCCAGGGGGGCGCCCCCCATGCTCCCGAGAGCAACGCGGTGTACAACGCCGGATCGGGCAACCCCTTGAGCACCAGACAGCTGGGCTCGACGAGGGCGGATCCGTCGGTCCAACAGCAGACGAGCGGCCGGTACTTCGCCTCGAGATGGAGCGACAGCAGCTGCTCAAAGGCGGCCGCGACGTCCGAGGACGTGCCAAGCGGGACGTGCCAGGGCCGGGGACTGTCGGTCACGATTGCGGCGGCTTCCGGTCCGAGCAGCAGCGCCGGGGGCTGGGCCATCCGCATCAGCTCGATGTCCAGCGCGCGCACCCCTTCGTCGAACCGATTGAAATCGACCCGCTCGGTTGCGAGCGTATCGATGACCAGACGCTCGGCGCGATCGAGGAAGCGCTCGGACGCGGCGGCGGCCGTGACGATGCTGATGTTGCCGGGCAGCTCGGCGACAATGGTCAGGGGAAAGTATCGGCCGACCTGATCAACGCTTGGAGCGACGACGCCGATGATCGGAGCGGTGCCGCAGGCGCCCGCGGCGCACGCGAAGCGCCAGGCGGGACTCGTCAGGTACAGATCCAGCCAGCGGCCGCCGAGGGCGGTGCGGCTGGCGGCGAGGCACTCTCGCAGCCACGCGTCCCACGCGTCCACGAACGCGTCGGACACGCGGCGCTTCAGAAAATCGCCGTGGCTTGGCAGCTTTCCGTAGACGCCTACCTGCATGGGCGGCTCACGACGCGCAGCTGAATTGTCGCCAGGTCGGCGACGCGGACGGACTCGTCGACGAGGTCGACGGCTCGACGGTGACGTGGACGCGATGATAGCGGTCCTGGACGTTCAGCATGATCCACTGCTGCGCCCCGGCAGCGGGCATGCGCGTGTCGTCGACGAGCCGGAACCAGTCCCACGGCCCGGCGTACACTTTCGCGGGGTCAAAGTACGTGCCCTCGAACGAGGTCGTCGCCCGCCCCGGTTGCGACCCAGGCCACAACACCGGCTGTTTCAGGTTTTTGCTGTCCATGTTCTGGCCGTCGAGCGTAATGACGGCGCGCGTCGCGTTCGCGTCGAGATCGCTGAACGTCACGAAAAACTGAATCTGTGGCGTCTTGGCGCCCGGCGCGAAGAACATGTCGCGGATCGCGCGCGCCGCCTGGAACTGCTCGAGCAATCCCTGCGACAGGTTCACGGCGCCCGCGCGCCACGCCCATGCCGATCCAGACATATCCACTTGTGAGGCGAGATGGTCGGTGAAGAATTTGTCGAACAGTCCGTCGTACCCGAATACGGCGACGAAGTCCGACAACGGGACGTCGACTGCTGACGCCGCGAACGGGTACTTGTTTGTGATGAACTCGGTGCACTGGGGGACGACCAGCTGGTCGTACATCGACTTGATCTGCTCGGTTGCGTCGCTGACCACGGCGGTGTTGGGAGCCTCGGCAATCTGTGAGACTAGTGTGCGCAGCCCCTCTGGCAGCGCCGTCGATTGATCGCGCAGCGTCTGCATGAGCCCGCGGAACGACGGGCTCTGGAGGATCTGGACCGCGCTCGCGCCGGCGACGTCGGGACCGACTGTGTCGAGCTGCTGCTGGATCTCACTCATCGTTTTGAGGATGCCGTCCAACTGCGTCTTGCCGGCCTCGCCCGCCGTGAGCTGGCGCGCCCATTGGAATTCCACCGTCACGAGCGCGCCGGGTTCGACCTGCGCCGCGCCCACGGCGCCTTCGATGGGCTTCAGCACACCGGTGAGCGTATCGCTCACGCGCTTCTTCGTGCGATCCAGCAGACTCGTGCCCGGTGTCGCGGTGTTGGGGTCCACTAGCGTCGTGTTGTCGGCGACGACGCGCACGAGGCCGCTCAGCGGCGAGGTCGGCGAGGTCAGAATCCGAAGCGCGGCATCGGCCTGCGGAATTGTGGAGAAGGGCGCAAACTGCAGATCCTTGAGCAGCGTGTTCCATGCCTCGATGTAATCCTGCTCGTACAGGTTGGTGGCCGCCGAGACGAGCGTGCCTGCGTTGGCGAGCGTCGACCCGCCACTATCGCCCCACACCCAGGCGTCGTTGGTGAGATCCTTCACGAATTCAGCTCGCCCCTCACCCGTGATGTGCTTGAACACGTCGCGCGTGTAGAGCGACGGGATTGGCGTCGACAGTGGCAGGCCGCTGCGCCGCGTGAAGACCTGTTCCGCGCCCAGGCCGGCCCGCTGATCGAGCCGCAATCCCTGATCGGCGGGTGTGGTGTAGCGACGCTTGATCGCGTCGTACAGGATCTTCGGAATGGACGTCTGCCGGATGCTGCTGCGCGCCTGGGACACGAGAATCGGGTCGAGCGGAATCGGGCGCAGCGTGCCGCCTTCAGCGAGAAGCGCCTTCAGGTGCTGCGAGAGCGCCGGACCCGCGCCCATCGCCGCGGCGTCTCCCTGCCGCCATTCTTGCTCCGCCATCGACTGCAGGTAGTCCGGATCCAGATGCTGCGGCTGGCCGAGCATCAGATACGCCTTGAAGTACAAATAGAGATTTTGGGGATCGGTCGAGTACTGTACGACGCTCGCCCGCAGCTCGGACGCCAACCGCGGCAGCAGGATGCTGTCAAGCTCCCGGATGTATGCGTCGTGCGCGGCATCGCCGATGACACGCCCCTGGTAGAGGCCCCACCGCATGGGCCAGGAGGTCGTCGCCGCGTACCGGCCCGCCTCGTCCACGACGCCGCGGATGCCGTCCAGACGATTCACGATCGCGTCGAGCGGCGCCGACGGCCCGACGGTCGCGGTGCGCGAAAACGCATCGATGTCGATCGCCGCCTGGTCGAGGAATTCACGGTTGTGGCGATAGCTGACCGAGAGCGCGAGAACGCCCGCCGTCGCGAGCAGACCCGTCGCCGCGTAGGCGCCGAGCTGCAGTGAGGCCTTCCGCAACTCCAGCTGACGGTTGACGCCGGCGAGCCCGGACTCGCCGATCATGACTTCCTTGAGCAGCCGCTCGACGAAATACGCCTTTCCGGGACCCTGCGGCGTCACGACGGCGTCGCCTGCGCCAAACCGCCGCCCGATGCTCCCGAGCAGCCGATCGATCGGCGTGCCTTCCTGCGTGCCGCTCGTGAAGTACACCCCTCGCAGCAGAATCTGTCCGGCGAAGCCGCGCGAACTGAACACGTCGCGGATCCAATCGGTGAGCGTGTCTCGCACGGTCGCCATCTGTTGGGGAAAGCCGAAGATCTTCGTGCGCCGCCGCTGATCGCGCGCCTCCGCCATCCGTTCGAGCACCCGCTCGTTCAGCCGCGTCATGAGCGCGTCGAACTCGGCGGGAAACACGCCCGGCGCCTCGTTGGCCACCGTCTGTTGATAGGGGAACGTGACGCCCCACACTTGCGCCCGGCCCTCTACTTTCAGATCGTCGAAGTACTCCGCGAACCCGTCGACGAGATCGCACTTCGTGATCATCACGTAGACCGGCAGTTGGATGCGGAGCTCGCGATTCAGCTCGTCGAGCCGACGCCGCGCCGCCTCGACGTGCGCCTCGCGCACCGAGGGTCCGCCGAGGAGCAGATCGTGCGCATTCATCGTCAGGATCACGCCGTTCAACGGACGGCGTGCGCGATGCTGCCGGAGCAGCGCGAGGAACTCGTTCCAGCCGAGGCTGTCGGATTCGGCGTCCGAATCCTGCGTCGTGTAGCGGCCGGCCGTGTCGAGGAAGACGGCTTCGTCCGTGAACCACCAGTCGCAATTCCTCGTGCCGCCGACGCCGCGGAGCGCCCCCTTGCCCACGCGCTGTTCGAGCGGGAACTTCAATCCTGAATTGAGCAGCGCCGTCGTCTTGCCGGACCCGGGCGGCCCGATGATCACGTACCACGGCAGGTCGTAGATGCTCTGGCCCGATGTCCGCTGCTGCTCTTTCAGCGCCGTCACCGCCTCATCGAACCGCTCGCGCAGCTTGACGACTTCGGCCGGCGGGCGCGCGGTCTCGGGCTGCGGCTGCGCGACCACGGCCGTCAGCAGACGGTCCCCGGCGCGGAATGCCCGCAGACGTTTGTACAGGCGATACAGAACCCAGCATCCGACGACGACGCCTATGGCGATGAGCCGCGCGACGTCGCTTTCGAGCGGCGCGATGTTCGCGAACGAGAAGTACGGCCCCGCGAACCAGATGAACGCCGCGATCAGCAGGAAACCGACGAGAACGACGATGCTCCGTTTGAGGAACGCGAACATGGCTAGCCCCTAGGCTCCGCGAAGATGGATAATCTCGACGCGCCGGTTGCGCGCGCGGTTGGCCGGATCCGATTCAGGCTTGTACCGCGGCTGCGACGAGCCGACGCCCGACAATGTCAGCCGGGCGGGATTGTCAATCGTCTGCTTCAAGACGTTCGCCACGCTGACGGCGCGTTCCCGCGACAGCTCGAAGTTGTTGTGAAAGCGAAACGATCGGATCTGTTGATCGTCGGTGTGTCCGACGATCTCCACGCTCCCCGGCACCTTGTTCAAGGCCGCGGCAATCTCCGCGAGCGTCGGCTCGTACGAGGCATTGATCGTCGCGCTGCCCGATGCGAAGAGATCTCCGCCGAGGATCGTGATGAGCGTTCGCCCGCCGTCCTCTTCAACCGTGAGGGCGCCGGCTGCGATCTCCGGCGCGAGCAGCTGCTTGAGCGTCGGCCCCGGGACCGGTGCGGGCGGCGCCGGCGGCGGCACCGCGAATTGCTCGAGTCCAACCTGCGCGAGCTGCGCCTCGGGCTGATCCGCGCGGCTGGACAATTGCGTGTCGTAGAACACGAAGGCCAGCGCAAGCACGGCGACGGCGGCCGCCGCGGCGACCCAGGACGGCACGTAGCGGATAAGACGGCTGCGCTGATCCTGGAGGCCCTGCCAGCGGAGCGACAGTTCGACGGGTGCCGGTCCTCGGAGATCCCGGATTTTCCCGTAGAGATCGCGCTGCAGATCCGTCAGCTGATCCTGCCCGCGCTCCTGCATCTGGTACTTGCCGGTGAAGCCGAGCGCCAGGATCAGGTGCTGCAGCTCCAGCAAATCCAGATGCCTCGCCGGATCGCCCGCAATCCGGTTCAGCATCTCGAAGAACTTCTCGCCGCCCCAAGCCTCGCGGTGGAGCGCGACGAGGACGGGATGCTGCGCCCATTCGCTCTGCGCACCCCACGGCGTGGACAGCACCGCTTCGTCGAGCGCCGCGCACAGCGCATAGCGCGCCGCGAGCACGATCTCGTTCCGGATGCCGGAGGCGCGTGCCTGGTCCTCGAACCGCCGGATCTCTTCGAGGGCGTGGCGCCGCAGCGTGGCGACGTCCACGGCCGCGGGCGCGCCCCTCAGCTGTCCGATCAGGAGGAGCAGCGGAATCGCGGCTTGAACGAGGGGATTCAGCCCGAGCCCCAGCGTCGCGCGCGCGGCCTCCGGAATCGCTTCGACATCCGGCGGACGCGTCGCCACCGGTCGCACCACTCCGGTATCGGGCACGCCGCGGCGGCCGGCTCCCGGACGGGGACGGTGCGTCAGATCCGACGGCAGGAAGGGATCGTCGCTGTCCGGCATGTCGGGGCCCTCACCCGCGGATCGCCCAGAATTCCATCGTCAGACCGGGGAATTCGCCTGATACGTAGATCGCAATGCCGCCCGAGGCTTTGAGCTGTCCCCAGAGCTCGTGCGTCTGATCGAGCTCGAAGTACGCGTAGCCCGCGTGATACGGGATCTGCCGCGGCGCCACCGGCATCGGCACGACCGGCACGCCCGGGAGCCCCTGCCGAACCAGGTCCCCGATCTTCTCGGCCGGCGCGATCTTCACTTGCGCGGGGAAGCGCTGACGCAGGTTCTCGGACGGCCCGTCGGCGTGCGCGGCCAGGATGAACACCGCGGAGTCCAGCAGCGAACGGTCCTGCAGGATCGCAACGGTGATCCCGAACTTCCGCGGTTCGAGCGGAATCGGAATCGCGGTCTGCGTCATCACCTTGCTCATCGACTCGCGCAGCGAGGCGATCACCGGCTCGAACGTCTCCTTCAGCCGCTCGTGGCGGTATCCCGGAAAGCGCGGCGTCCGCTTCGAGGTCGTCGTGAACGTCGTGAGCTCCCCCGCCGCCGCGACGCAGAACCGGTAGAACGCCTCCGGGTGCACGGCCGCCGTCTCGGCGTAGTGCGCCAGCAGCGGCTCGTACCGGTTGATGGTCTGCAGCATCAGGAAATCGGCCAGCTCCGAGGCCGCGCCGCGGCTCGTGGCGGACACGCGTCCGCCGAGCGCCTCTCCGCGCTGATGGAACAGGCCGAGCAGTTCCGTCGCGATCGTCGACAAGCGGGAAGCGCCTCTGATCGTGAGGACCGTCGGGATGAACGTGTCGTCGAGGACAACCTGCTGATCGGCACGGCATTCGACGATGTGCGCGAGCGGAATGCAGCCGTACGCCTCCGTCGCTTCGCGTTCGGGCAGCAGCCGCGTCCGCAGCGCGCCCACTTCGAGGGTGACCGGATCGCCGCCTGCCACCGTGACGTTCGCGACCTGGAACTCGCGAACCTGCTGTCTGACCAGATCGTCGTGAGAGATCGTCCGCGCGGACTCGAGCTCCCCATCGCGGCGAAGCGGCACGGCGAGATACAGACGTTGATCGCGGAGATCGGCCGGCACGTCGATCGGCGGCGGAAGCGGATCGTCGTCCGGCATGCGGAACGGCGTGCCGTCCGGGAACACGCCCGAGACCCGCCGCAGGCCGATCTTGCCGATCTTGAGGAAGTCGCGTTCGAACTCGACCTCCGTCAGGCCCCAGCTGTACGGGACGAGCGCCCGGCACCGGCTTTCGACGTAGCGTTCGAAATAGCGGTCCTGCTGCTGAAAATGCTGCGGCTGCAGAAACAGCCCTTCCGACCAGACAACACGGTTATGCGCGGACATCGGCGTGTGCCAGACAATCTACACGAATTGACACGTGCTGTCTCAGCTCCGCGGCGCCGGATCGGCGTCCGATCGCCCGGCGCGCGCGCGGCGCTGTGCCTTGAGATCGCGAAACTGTTCCTCGTACGCGCGGCGGAATTCTTCGCCGAAGAGCCGCTCGAACGTCGCTTCGGGATCCTTCGCAAGATCGGCGCGCAGCGTGCGGAACATGTCCCAGTAGCGCATCTTCGCCGGCACGAGCGGAAGCGCCGACTTCCCGATCTGTGCGTCGAAGCGCTCTTGCAGGTGGCCGGGATCGAACTCCCCCAGCATGGCGTCGAAGGCAACGCGCAGCCCCGCCAGCACCGCGAGCTGATGATCGCGCAGATCGTCGAACGCCTCTCGGAAGGCGTCGACACTTCCCAGGTATGCCGGGTTCTGCCTGACAAACAGGTTGTGTAGCGCGTCTTCCAGATTCGCGGAGAACTTCAGCGGGTTGTTCTCCGCCGGCCGGAAGGCCGTCTGCTGCATCCCGAACTCCTCTTTGATGCGCTGCCGTGACTGCAGCACATCCATGAGCCCTTCGACAACGACGCGGAGGATGCGGCCGATGTCGCGGGAGAGCTCCGGCGTGACGGTGCCTCCGGGTAGACCGGCTCCCGCCAGCAGCGCGCTGAGATCACCGACTGCGGCCGAAGGCGCGGCGGCGGCCGGCGCAGGAGGCGCGACAGGTGCAGCGGGTGCGGCAATCGGGGCAGGCGCAACAGGCGCGGCAATAGAAGCCCGTGCGGCGATCGACGCCGGCGCGGCAGACGCGGCGGGCGCGGCAATCGAAGCAGGCACACCAGTCGGCTCTGCGGCTGGCCTGCCACTCGACATCGATGGAAAAGCGGCGGGAGGCGGAGCGCCGGCGGACGGCGCAGCCGGACTAGGGGATTCAGCGGCGGCAGCCGGGTCGGTCACAGGAGCCGACGGTGCAGCGGTAGCGGGCTCGGGTGCCGAAATCGGGGCCGGCGACAAGCCGGGGATCGCCGACACTGGAAACCGCACGGTCTGTGAATCGTCCAGCACGGGCTCTTTCGGGCGTCGGCGGGCCTGAGCGTCCATGCCTGGTCTTGGCCGGGCTGGCATGGCGGCCGGCGCGTCAACCGGCGGCGGCCCCGTCAACGCATCGAGATCGAGCGGAGCCACCGGGACCGGTCCCCCCGGTGCGGCTCCCGCGGCATCGGGCGTCGGGTCGGCAAACGGATCATCCGCAAGCGGCGGCATCGGCGCGGCTGGCGGCGGCGCAGTCTGCTGGATCGACGGCGGCGCAACCGGCGGAGTGGACAGGACAGGTGGCGGCGGCCCCGCGGGAGTCGGAGGAGCCGCGACGGGGGGCGCCGACGCGCGAGGCTGTGGACTCGGCGCACGCGGCGCCGCGGCCGGCGGACGCACCGGCTCCGAGAACGCGTCGTCCAATGGGTTGTACCCGGCCGGAATCGCGGGAACGACCGCCGGCGGCTCGGGCGCAGCCGTCGGGACCACCTGCGGCGGCTGATAGTGCTGCGCGAGCAGATCGTCGGTCGGGACAGGCGGCGGCGTCCCCTTGCGCGGCGCCGGCGCGCCTCCTGGAATCAGGAGCAGTGGATCGACGACGTCGCCTTGGGCCGGCACTTCTCGCGACGCAGCCACGGGCCAGCCCGACCCCGGCGCCGCAAACGGATCGCCCTCCGCGAACGGATCGAGGCTCGATGCGGACGCCGCAGCCGGCTCACCCTCGATCCACACGCCGATTTCGTACGGCTCCATGAAGATGCGGTCGCCGGTCTTGAGTGCATACGGGCGACCGCGCACCAGCCGGTTGTCCATCGAGTTCACCGACACGCCGTTGCGGCTCCTGTCCTCTATATAGAAGACGCCGTTGCGGAACGTGATGCCGGCATGGTGACCGGAGACCTTGTTGTGGGTAAGAACCCAGGAGTTGGTCGCGGCGCGGCCGATCGTTCCGCCTTGCTCGTCGAAGGTCCGTTGCAAGGCGTCGCCCGGCCTCGCAGCCGACGAAGCGGTGAGTTCCAGCGTAAGGGTCACGACCTGTTCCTTTGCCGACGGGGAGTCCGCAAGTATCGGTACAGGCCTGAGGCTGGAATGTCAAGCGACCGCGTGATCACTCCGCCCTGAGCGCCTCTGACGGATCCACGCTGGCGGCGCGGCGCGCGGGGATCGCCGCCGCGATCAGCGCGGCCAGCACGAGCAACACCGGGGCCGCCGACAGAATCATCGGATCCCACGGCGTCACCCCGAACAACTGGCTCGCCATCAGCAGCCCGGCGCCGATCGCCACAGGAACGCCCAGCGCCAGGCCGCTGCCAACCTGTAAGAACGCTCCACGCAGCACCATCGCCGTGATCGACGCGCGGTCCGCGCCCAGTGCCATGCGCACGCCGATCTCGCCCGTCCGCTGCTCGACGCCGTACGCCGTCACGCCGTAGAGGCCGACGGCCGCGAGCAGGAGTCCGATGGCGCCGAAGAGCCCTGTCAGGCTGGCGATCATGTTCTGCTGGGCGAAATGGCCGCGCACAACTTCTGAGTACGGTTCGATTCCGTGCACCACCAGGTTCGGATCGACGGCCGCCAGTGCGGCGCGCACTTCACCCGCGAGTGCCGGCGGATTGCCGGGCGCCCAGACGACGACCTCGTACAGGTAATGCGACCAGACCTCCCGGCTTTGCAGCTCTCGATCGTCGAACGTTGTGGTCTGCGCTTCCGGCACGAAGTACATCGGCTGCTCAGGTGCGCGGGTCGTTGACGCGAAATAGTGGACGTCAGCGGCGACGCCGACGATCTCGTAGGTCCCGGCGTTCTTCCTCGGCGCCGGGCCGAAATGCCGCCCGATCGGGTTTTCGCCCGGGAAGAACTTCCTGGCGAACGCGTCGTTGACGACGGCGACAAGGCGTCCGGCGGCGTTGTCGGCGTCGGTGATCGGCCGTCCTATGGCGATCCGGTCGCCGATTGTCTCGAAGAATCCCGGCATCACGCGCGTCCAGGCGGCCGACACATCGTCTCTCGCGCCCGGCTCGGGCCGGCCGGCAATCCGGACGTCGTGCGCCCAGTACAGATCTCCCAGCGGACCGTAGAGCGCCGCGCTCGCCATCTCCACGCCGGGAACCGCGCGCAGGCGGGTCTCCATCTCCTGGAAGAGCGGAAGCAGCTGCGCCTCCGGGTAGTTGGAGAGCTTCGGGTCGATCGTGACCAGGTAGCGGCCATCGACAGCGAATCCGAGGTCGCGGTGTTCGAGATTGCGCAGGCTCTGGCCCAGCATCGCGGCCGCGCTCAGCAAGACAACCGATACGGCCGCTTGGACGATCACGAGGACCTTCTGCGCGCTCGTCGTGCCGCGAGCCGTGCGGTTCGATCCGCGCATCGCGTCCATCGGGTCGGCGTGGGAGGTCGTCCACGCCGGCGCGGCGCCGAAGAGCAGCCCGGTGATGATCGCAACGGCGACCGCGAAGCACAGCACGGGCGTCGACGGTGCGGCGCTAAACGGAACCCAGGCGTCGCTGAATGCGAGCTGCAGGATCAGCCGTGCGCCCGCATACGCCACTGCGATCCCGACGACGCCGCCGAGGATGCCGAGCACGGCGCTGCCGATCAGGGCTTCGCGGACGACTCGTCCGCGCGACGCGCCGATCGCCACTCGCATCGCGATTTCGTGCCTGTGCCTCCATCCGCGCGCGAGCAGCAGGTTCGCGACGTTGGCGCACGCGAGCAGCAGAACGCAGACGGCGGCGAGGAGGAGCAGCCGCAGGCCGTCCTGATAGTGCTCGCGCATCGGGGACACGCCGGCGCCGCCTGGCGTCAGATGCAGCGTCTGCTCCTGCCAGAGCGATCGGTCCAAGGGGCTCATGTCCGCGCGATGACTTGCCAGCCACTGGCGGAGTTCGCCCTGCAGCTGCGCCTCGAGCGTTTGCGGGTTCGTGCCGGGGCGCACCCGGCCGATCAGATTCAACCACCCCACGCCGGGATTCTTCAGTCGGGATGTGGCGCCGGCGATTCGCGGTTCTGTCGTCAGCGGCAGCCACAGGTCCGGCATGCCCGAGGCATCGACCTTCGCTCCGAAAAACCCGGGCGGCGCGACGCCGATGACGGTGAGGGGCTGGCCGTTGATCTGGTAGGTCGCGCCGACGACGGAGAGATCGGATCCGTAGTCCTCCCGCCAGGTATGAAAACTCATCACCGCCACGGGCGGCGCGCCTTCCACATCGTCGTGGTCGTTGAAGACGCGTCCGCGCCAGGCGGAGACGCCGAACGTCCGGAAGAAATTGCCGGAGATGTACTCGCCGAGGCGCACCTCGACGGGCGCCGCGGAGCCGGCTCGACGCATGGCGAGCTCGCCGTTGCCGGTGCCGATCTGGAACGCCGCCAGATCCTCGAATGCCGGCGTATCAGCGCGGAATCGCTGGTATGCCTCCCATGAGAAGAGCGTCCAGTCGTTCTGCGCCGCGTGGTTCCCCTGGGTGTACCCAGTCGAGTAGCAGCACGTGACCGCGTCGCCGATCCGCCAGAGCTCCTGCGGCCGCGCGACGGGCAGCGCTCGCAGCATCACCTGCTGGATCAGCGTGAAGATCGCCGTCGTCCCTCCGATGCCGAGCGCGAGCGTGAGAACGGCCGTCGCCGTAAACACGGGCGAGCGTCGCAGCTGCCGGAGCGTCTGACGCAGATCCAGGAGCAGCGATTCGAGCGGCACCGCGACGGTCGCGTCGCGCACCGTTTCACGAACGCGAAGGCGCGGCCCGAACGCCCGCGTGATCTCGAGCGGATCGCGTCCGGCGGCGTGCGCCTCGTCGAAGTGCGACTGCAGCTCCGCGTCGATGTCGTCGTTCAGATCGGCGCGAAATACATTGCGAATGCGAGACCACATCGACATGTCACGCCATCCTTCAGGACCATCAGGCCCACTGCATCCTGCCAAGCGTCGCGGTTCGGCATACTACGATGTCTGAGTACACCTCCAACCGGAGGATGAAATCAGCGACGTGCGGGGATCGCAATGGGTCCCCGTTCCCCGTCTACAGCGTTCGGCGCGCCATCCACTCGCGATAGAGCGAGTCGTTGACGAGATAACGGCCCTGGTCTTTCATGACGATGTCCTGGCGGACGAGCGCGGCGAGGGCGGACTGCACGCTCGACGCGGCCGACAGGCGATAGCGCTGACGCACGCCCGCCGACAGCAGCTCGCGGCCGTTCTCCAGCACGATCGCGCGCAGCACGGCGCGCTGCGCGAGCGTCAGACGCTGCCAGGCTTCCTCGAACAGCGTGTGCTGCTGATCGAGCAGGCGGCCGAGCGTCGCGTGCAGATCGTCGAGGCCCGCGCTCTTCCTGCCCGACGTTCGCGCATCGTCCCACGTTTCGTGCGCGAGGCGCTGGACGTCGTAGGGCACGTTCTCCGCGAGCTCGACGATCGCGGCGCCGAGCCCCGCCTCGGGACGGATGCCGCTCTGGCTGAAACGGCGCTCGATGAAATGGGCGAACAGATTCTCGTCGATCTTTTGGAGCCGCAGCACCGGGCCGGCCTTGTAGAACGGACGCCGGGGGGTCAACATTTGCTCCATCAGCGACGGTTCGGAGCCGGCGAAGACGTAGCCGACGTCGCGCTGCTGCTGGACGGCCGCGCGCAGCGCCTGCTCGACGCTGCCGCCGTCGAACGCCGCAATGGCCTGGAACTCGTCGAGCGCGATCGCGAGGCGCTGGCCGCGCGCCGCGGCGATCCGGGCGGGCAGTGCGAACACTTCGGCCGCCAGCCTCGCGGTATCGCGCGCCGAGCGGATCGCCGGAAACGTGACGGAGAACGCCGGCGGCCCGGCCGATGGCGCGTCGAAGCGCAGCTCGGGCCGAAATCCCTTGAGCAGATCGGCCGTCCAGCGGCGCAGTGCGCTGACCGGCGTGTCCGCCGTGAGCAAGGCTCGTGCATAGGCTTCGAGGAAGCCGACGTACGAGCTCGACGCCGCGACGGTCACCTCGACGGTCAGGATCCGCTGCGAGGCCAGCGACGTCATGACACCGCGGATCAGCGACGACTTGCCGTAGCGCCGCGGCGAGATCAGGAAGACCTTCTGCCCTTCCGCCAGGTCGCTGGCGAGCCGGGCCCGCTCCTCGTCGCGATCGGCGAATGCCGTCGCCGTCACCACCTCGCCATAGACGAAAGGATTCCCTTTGGCCATGACGTCATTATACGTAATGGTTACGGCGATCGAAGTAACACGGCACAACCGCCGTGACATTCGAGTCCACGGCTTCGTTCGCCGACGGAATGCCTTTTTCCGTCCAGCACCGCTCGCGGCGGCGTCAATGCACGAAATTGATCGCGATCGCTGGCGTGACCGACCTCACGGTGCGCGCGCCGTCGGGAATCAGGCGGACGCCCAGCAGAACGCCAAGGGTGCGAGTGAGACTCAGTTCGACGGCCGGCGCGACGCCGAAACCGCCGCTCACGCCCGAGTCCCGCACGAACACGGCGGCAGCCGCGCTCGAGAGCGGGGTATCCACGCCGACCACGCGCGTACTGCTGCTGCGGCTGTAGAAGAGATCCGTCGCCAGCGCCACTCGCCGCGCGAGGCTGTATTC
>JBOGIZ010000395.1:0-2798 GCA_050747805.1 Vicinamibacterales bacterium
CGTAAGCGCCTTCGGAAACCACGCGAGCACCACGTCCTGCTTGCCGCGGAAATAAGCGAGCGTGTAGGTGTTTCCATTGCTCGCCTGCAGCGTGAAGTTCGGCGCCATGTCGCCGACTTTCAACTCCACCTGGCCGGCGCCGGCCGACTGGGCCGCAAGCGCCGCCGCGGCGAATGTCATGACTCCAAGACTGAGAAACAATCGCATCAGAATAGACCTCCAACCAAGGTAGAACACCGAAGCGGTCCTTCTTATGCCCGGGTGCGCCGCGTCGGCATTCGGAGGGTGCGGCGGCCGTGGTCCTCGTACCGAGCGCCGGGCGACTGAGTGCGCGCGTCAGCGCACGCGGAGGAGCAGCACCGGGACGCTGACCTGGTGCTGCACGCGCGACGCGGTCGTGCCAAGGAAGAGATCGGCGAGGAAGCGGTGGCCGTGCGTGCTCATCGCCACAAGGTCGCACCCGTGCTGGCGGACCCACTTGACGATCTCGTCGGCGGGTTCGCCGAAGGCGAGAACGGTCTCGGCGGGAGTCTGATCCGACTCGAATTCGGAACGGACCTCATCGAGGTATCGCCGGTCGCTGCTGACTTCCGGACTCACCGCGTCGGAGCCGAAGGTGCGCGCGGCCCAGCCGTCGGCCACGTGCATCAGGACGACGCGGCTGTGCATCACGCGGGCGAGCGCCTTGACGTGATCGATGATGCCGCGATCGGTAGGCGTCCCGTCGAGCGTCACGAGGATGGTGCCGTAGATTGGGGTCGGGGCCATCGCTGCCACCGCCATCTTACCCGCCCGCGACGACCCGGATCGCGGCGTGCACGGAATCGGGCAAGCCGTAGAGGTCGAGGGCGGTGATGAGGAGCGCCGAGCCCCATCCGGCGGCCAGCAGGAACCAGCCGTTCTTCCATTCGCCCATGCGCCCGCGGGAGCTGGTGAACTGCAGCAGCGGGAACATCGCGAACGGCAGCTGCAGCGCGAGCACGACCTGGCTCAGGGTCAGCAGATCGGTGACGCTGCTCTCGCCTCGCACCGCGATGATCAGGACCGCGGGGATGATCGCCATCGTGCGCGTGATCAGCCGCCGCACCCACGGCTGGATGCGCCAGTGCATGAACCCCTCCATGACGACCTGACCGGCCAGCGTGCCGGTGATCGTGCTGCTCTGGCCGCTGGCGAGCAGCGCGACGGCGAAGAGCGTGCTCCCCACGGCCGTGCCGAGCAGCGGCGCGAGCGTGAGGTAGGCGACGCGGATCCAGTCGCTGTCGGGGCTGAACATCACGATGTGCCCGCCGGGCACCGCGACCGACGTGCGTCCAAAGAACACCGTCGCGGCCAACACGAGGATCGCGGCGTTCACGAAGAACGCAATCGTCAGGGCGACGGTGGAATCGAGCGTATTGAAGCCGACGGCGCGCCGGACTGACTGGGGATCCTTCTGCAGGCGGCGGCTCTGCACCAGCGCCGAGTGGAGATAGAGATTGTGCGGCATGACGGTCGCGCCGATGATGCCGATCGCGACGTACGTCATGCTCGGGCCGCCGAAGCTCGGGTGGATCAGCGCGGCGGCCATCTCGCCGAAGGCCGGCCGGGTCTGCGGCAGCACGAAAATCTCGAGGAAGTAACACACCGAGATCGTGAGGACCAGCAGCAGGACGACGGCCTCGATCGCGCGCATGCCGAAGCGCTGCAGCGCGAGCAGCGCGAGCACGTCGAAGCCCGTGATGATCACGGCCCATAGCAGCGGAATGCGGAACATCAGGTTGAGCGCGACGGCGCTGCCGAGCACTTCCGCGAGATCGCACGCGCCGATGGCGACTTCCGAGAACAGCCAGTTGGGCCAGCGGGTCCACCGGGGGTACCAGTCGCGGCAGCACTGCGCCAGGTCCTTGCCGGTGACGACACCGAGGCGCGCGGAGATCACCTGCATGACGATGGCGATGGCGCTGGCGGCGGCGATTACCCAGAGCAGCGCGTACTTGAACTGGGCGCCGCCCTGGAGGTCGGTGCCCCAGTTGCCGGGGTCCATGTAGCCGACGCTGACGAGGAGGGCGGGGCCGGCGAAGGCGCGCCAGTGCCGCCAGAAGCCGGCGTCGTGGTGCGGGACGGTGACCGATCCGTGGAGGCCTTCGAGGCTCAGCATGCAGTCTCGACACCATAGTGTAGCTTTGGCTACAATTTGTCAAATGGAGTATCCTGTCGCCAGACGTCACCGCATGGCCAGACACGCTCCGGTCCGCCGGCGCCCGGCGCTCGCGCGCAACCCCAGGCGCACGCGGCAGGAACACTCCGAGGAAACCGCGCAGGACTACGTCGAGATGATCGCCGAGCTGATCGAGACGACGGGGGAGGCGCGCGTCATCGATCTCGCGCGGCGGCTGGGCGTCACGCACGTGACCGTCAGCCGGACGCTGCAGCGGCTCCGCCGCGGCGGCCTCGTCACGTCGCTTCCGTACCGATCCATCTTTCTGACGGCGGCCGGGCGCCGGCTCTCGGAAGAGTCGAGGCACCGACATGAAGTCGTGGTGGCGTTCCTGACGTCCATCGGTGTCCCCGACATCGTCGCGCAGTCGGACGCGGAGGGCATCGAGCACCACGTCAGCCGCGAAACGCTCGACGCGTTCGAACGGCATCTGCGCCCCGCAGCCGCAAGGGGCGCCGCGCCCGGGCGGAAGCCGCGATGACGCCGCACGCGTGGCCCCGAACCAGGATGGTCGCCGCGGCGCTCGCCGCGCTGGCGGCGCTGGCTGCCGCGCCTGCGCAGGCCCAGGGCGCCGCGGGCGCCGATCAGCCTCCCAACC
>JBOGIZ010000396.1:0-3854 GCA_050747805.1 Vicinamibacterales bacterium
GTGTGGCGCACGGCCGCCGCTGTGGCGATTGCCGCCGCCCTGGCGATCGCCGCCGCCGGCGCCGCGTTCTCCATTGGCCCATGGCGCACGCACGTTTCCGAGCGTCCTCCAGAGTCGATCGCGCAACATCATGAGCCTGCCGCCGCCGAGGTTTCGGCGCAGCGCGCGCTGTGGCGGCTCGGCGCCGATCACCTCGAGCGCTCGAAGCTCGTCGTGCTGGATCTCGCGATGCGCGATCCGCGCACGTCGCCGGCCGAGTGGCAGGATGAGCGGCGTCTTGCCGCATCGTTGTTGTCCGACACACGGTTATACCGGCTCACGGCGGAGCAGAAGGGCATGCCCGATCTCGCCGGTGTCATGGGCGATCTCGAAACCGTGCTGCTCGAAGCGTCGATGAGCGACACAGGCGATCCCGCCGCGCTCTCACGTGTGCAGCACCTGATCTCCCGGCGCGATCTGCTGGTGAAGATGCAGGTGGTCGCTTCGGCGGCGGGCAGCTGAGGGGGCGCGGCCATGCGGGTGCAGAAGAGGACATCATGAAGGTCTGGATCGTCGGCGTGATCGCGTCGCTTTCGGCGGCTGTGGCCGGGGCCGCTCCCGCGCCGGACTCGGCGAGGCTTGCGCGCGCCAAAGACTTCATCGCGGACGAACAATGGTCGCGCGCCGTTTCGGAGCTGCAGGCGGCGGTCGATGACAGGAAGGAACCGAATCGCGACGAAGCCATGTTCTGGCTCGCCGAAAGCGAGCACGAGCTCGGCGACCAGGCGTCGGCGATTCAGACGATCGCGCGCATCGAGCAGGAGTTCCCCGCCAGTCGGTGGGTCAGGCCCGCGCAGTCGCTCCGCGTCGAAATCGCGCAGCGGCTGCGGCGCGACGATTTGCTCTGGGTGATGGCGGCGCCTCCAGCTCCGGCAGCCCCTGCCGCTCCAGTTCCCGCGATGGCTGCGCCCGCGCCGCGCGCCCGCACGCTGATGACGCCGCGGCCCGCGCTGCCGGTGATCGTGTCCGCGCGGCCCACGCCGACGCCCCCTCCGCCATCAGCGCCTCCTGCGCCGCTCGCCCCGTCGGCGGCGGCGGAATTTTTCTGGACAGCGCGTCCCGCCGCGCCGGACACCGATCTGCGCATCGAGGCGCTTGGGGGACTGCTCGACGATCACGCCGCTCGGGTCATCCCGTTGCTGAAGGAGATCGCGCTCGATCCGGCGCAGCCGAACGAGGCCCGCCGTGCGCTGTTCGTGCTCGCGCAATCGTCGCGGCCCGAGGCGCGCCAGGTCGTGGTGCAGGTCGCCAAGAACGGACCGGAACCCGTGCAGGTTGTCGCGATCCGCGAGCTCGGGCGGCTGCCCGGCCCCGCGATCGGCAGCGACCTCATGCAGGTCTACGCGCTCACCTCGTCGCCGTCGGTGAAGCGCGAAGTGGTGGCGTCGCTCGGCAAGCGCGCAGACTCGCCGGCCTTGCTGCGAATTGTGTCGAACGAGTCGAACCTCCTCGTCAGGAATACGGCAATCATGACGCTGGGACGCGTGGCGCCGGGGCCGGAGCTGCACGCGCTCTACGCGAAGGCGCGGCCAGAATCGCGCGCGGCGGTTCTGAGCGCGCTCTTCAACGCGAAAGATGATGCCGATCTCATCGAGATCGCGCGGTCCGAGAAAGACCCCGCGCTCAGGCGCCGCGCGCGCGAGCAGCTCGAGATGCTCGCCACGCCGAAGGCGCTGGCGTTCCTGGCGGAAAATCAACAGTAACGCTCGCGGGCGTCCACGGAGTCGCGGCGGCGAATGGACGGGCGGAGTTGATATAGTCGGGGATTGTGCCGGCAGACTTCGACGACAACCCCCTTCTCGACGGGCTGCGCATCGAGCCCACGCCCGGGCCGACGGCGCTCGTGATTTTTGGCGCATCCGGCGATCTCACCCGACGCAAGCTGCTTCCGGCGCTCTATCACCTCGCCCGCGGACAGCGGCTGCCCGCGCAGTTCAAGGTCGTCGGCGTCGCCCGGTCGGACTGGGACGACCAGGAATTCCGAAACCAGCTGCACAGCAGCCTGAAGGAATTTGCCGGCGTCGCAAAGCCGGACGATATTTCGACGACGCTCGCGGCCGAGCTGTTCTACCTTCAGGGCGAAATGGACGATCCCGCGCTCTATAAGAAGCTCGCGGCCAAGCTCCAGGAATGCTCCGCGCCTGACGGCATTCTCTTCTACCTCGCCATTCCCCCGTCGGTTGACGGACTGGTCGTCGAGCAGTTGACCGTGGCCGGCTTGACCGCGCCAAAGACGCCGGATGGCTGGCGCAGGGTCATTGTCGAAAAGCCGTTTGGGACCGACCTGGCCAGCGCGCGCGAGTTGAACAGCGTGCTGCACAAACATCTCGACGAGTCGCAGATTTTCAGGATCGATCATTACCTCGGCAAGGAAACCGTTCAGAATCTCCTGGTTTTCCGCTTCGCCAATGGCATGTTCGAGCCTGTCTGGAACCGTCGCTACATCGATCACGTGCAGATCACCGCGGCCGAAACCGTCGGTGTGGAGCAGCGCGCCGGGTACTACGAGGGCGCGGGCGCGCTCCGCGACATGGTGCAGAACCATTTGATGCAAGTCCTCGCGATCGTCGCGATGGAGCCGCCGATCACCTTCTCGGCCGAGAACGTGCGCGACCGCAAACTCGACGTGGTGATGTCGATTCAGCCGCTGCTCGAAAACGGCGGGTCGACCGTCCGCGCGCAGTACGGGCCAGGATGGGTATCGGGCGCCGAGGTCGCGGGCTATCGCCAGGAGCCCGGCGTCAGTCCTCAGTCGACCACTGAAACGTACGTGGCCCTCAAGCTCTGGCTCGACAGCTGGCGGTGGGCGGGCGTGCCGTTCTACATTCGAACCGGCAAGCGCCTCCCCAAGCGCACGACCGAGATCGCGATCCAGTTCCGTCGGCCACCGCTGCACATTTTCAAACGGGTGAGCCCGACGCCTATCACGTCGAACCTGCTGGTCGTAAACGTCCAGCCCGACGAGGGCATCTCGATCCGGTTCGAAACCAAGCTGCCAGGCACCCGGATGCAGCTTGCGCCCGTGATGATGAATTTCCGATACGGAAGCGCGTTCGGGACGCCGGTGCCCGAGGCCTACGAGACGCTGCTGCTCGACGCCATGCTCGGCGACACCACGCTGTTCGCGCGGCACGATTTCGTCGAGGCGTCGTGGACGCTCATCACGCCCGTGCACGAGGCATGGGACGCCGCGAAAGTGAGCGAGATTCCGCTCTATGAGGCAGGCGAATGGGGGCCGCGCGAAGCCGATCAGATGATGGCGGCCGACCACCGGCGGTGGAGGACCTTGTGAACGCGAAACACCCCGGCACGCTGCTGCCCGACGGCATGGACGTGCCGTTTTCCCAGATCGAACCGACCGTGGCGCGGCTCGTGCGCGATCATCGCCGCCGCCGCGCGCCGTCGCGCGCCTTGACCGCGACCGTGATCGTGGTCGGTCCGGAGAATCGGCTGGCCGCGTGCGCCGAGGCGATGGAGCGGCTCGGGATGTCAGGGGGTGTGCGCTCGATCTTCATCGCGGAAGGCGATCAGGCGTCGCCGACCGCGCGCGTCTCCGAAAGCTCAATCGTGATCTCCGGGCTGTCGTCGCAGTATCTGAACAACGCCGTCGCGGCGCTACGGTTGTCGAGCCTCCCCGCGCTCGTCTGGTGGCGCGGCGGAAGCGTCGAATCTCTGACGGGTTTGGCCGATCTCTCCGATCGGCTGGTGCTCGACCTCGAGCAGCCCGACGAGGTCTGGGCGCACGCCGACGACATCTTCGAGCGCGCCGCGGTGAGCGATCTGCGCTGGACGCGGCTCACGCGCTGGCGCGCGCT
>JBOGIZ010000397.1:0-2054 GCA_050747805.1 Vicinamibacterales bacterium
CGTTCGACGACAAGGTTCCGTTGAACGTTCCGAGCTTTGCGCAGTACCCATCGCGGACGATCACGCTGTACGCGCCCGACGGCGCCACGCCGATCGACCAGATTCGCGTGCGTCAAGAACTGATCGTCCCCGGCTCCGGCGCGCCCGGCACGCAGCCGCTCCCGGTGCCGCGCAACCTGACGTGGAATCTGCGGATCGATCGCCGCGTTCGTCCGTGGCTGGCCCTCAGGATCGACACGCTCGACAGCGCGACCGACGGCCGGTACGTCGTGACTCCAGAGGTCGATCCGTCGGGCGACAATTTGCTCGTCCTCCAGCCGAACGGGCGATCGCGCTATCAGGCGGCGGAAGTGGCGGCGCGGATCGGGCGCGGCGAACGGATGCTCAGCGTGTCGTACACACGATCGCGCGCGCGCGGCGATCTGAACGATCTGAATGCGTCGTTCGGAGACTTCGGGCGGCCGATCATCGGACGCAATCAGTTTTCCCAGATTGCGACCGATGCGCCCAACCGCCTGATCGCCTCAGGCCTGATCGCGCTGCCCATGCGCCTCACCGTCGCGCCGCTCGTCGAGGCGCGCAGCGGGTTTCCATACTCGATCCGCGACGTGACGCAGGCCTTCGTCGGTTCCCGCAATCCAAACGATCAACGCTTCCCGACATATTTTTCGCTGGACCTGGAGCTCTCGAAAGCGTTCCAGGTGACGAAGAAATACGGCGTGCGGCTGTCGATCCGGGGCACCAACCTCACGGATCATTTCAATCCGCTGAATGTCCGCGCCAATCTCGGCGATCCGGAGTTCGGCCAGTTCCTGGCCTCTTATCCGCGGCATTTGGCCGGCGGCTTCGATATCATGTTCTGACGTTGTCGTACGGCTCGTCGTGGCCCGGCATGACGATGCCGTCGAACGAGCAGATGAGGCATTGCGACCGACGGTAGTCGGGCGTGGACCATGGCGGCATGAGCGGATCCGGCGCGCACTCCTCGCCCCGAAGGAGCAGCGCGTCGCCGCAGACGAGCACCGGGCGGCCCCCTGTCCGGATCGCGAACGACACGTGATATGGCGAGTGCCCGGGCGTGTCGATCGCGGTAATGCCCGCGGGGAGATTCGCCTCTTCGAGCCAGGCGATCTGATCGGCGCGCCCCCAGCGCGTCACGTCCCAGAGCAACTTCTCGATTCCGAGTACCTTGCGGACGATTTTCGGATTGAATGCGCCGGCGGCGATTTCGGGGTAGAACGGCGCGATGTCGTGGGCCGCCGGATGCTCGACGCGCTCGAGAACGTCGTGCATGGCGCGCGTCCACTCGCGATCGCGGGCCGAGCAGAAAATCCGCGCGCGGCTGAAAATCGCATTATTGTGAGAGTGATCCACGTGGGAATGCGTGTTGAAGACGAGCGTGACGTCGTCGGGAGTGACCCCGTGCGCGGCGAGCGCGGCGATGAGCGCTCCTTCATGGTGCCCCATGCCCGTGTCGAACACGGCGGCATCGCGCCCGCGGCGGGCGAGGACGCTCGTCGCGCGCGTGGCGCCGCCGCGCATGAGCACCGACACGTCCCAGGCCTCCGTCGAATCAAGGATTGAACGATGCGTTTCCGCTTGAGTCTTCAATGGCGCGTCCTGCTGCTCCTCACCGGCGGCATGGGCCTCATCGTCGTGCTCTCGGGGTACTTGCACGGGCTGATTGCGAGCTCGGACATCGAGGAGGACCGCTACAGCGCCGCCATCGGCCGCACCGTGGCGCTCGCGGGCCGGATCGTTGCGCTGCAGGCGTCCGACAGTCCCGATCAGCTGCACAAGGACCTGGGCCTCGTGGTCGACACACGCAAAGACTTCGTCCAGATCGATGTCTACCAACCGACGTCGACCGGCGACCGGCGCGCCGCGACAACCGCCAATGCGACCGCGGATCCCCTCCCGATTCTCGACGAGCATACCCCGGATAACGACCTGGGCGAGATGGAGCGGCCGTCGCCCGGCGTCGTGACCATGGAAGTGCTCCACAACCGCGTGAGGTACTGGCTGATCTCGGTGGCGATGAAGCAGCGCACGGG
>JBOGIZ010000398.1:0-1964 GCA_050747805.1 Vicinamibacterales bacterium
ATGCTGCAGGCCTACAACGAGCCGGTGACGCCTGACCGCGTGTCGTCGTCGGCGGCGCTCGACGTCGTCGAGGTGTATCCGTACGTCCCGTACATCCAGTACCTGTTGCCAGGGTCGGTCGTGATGTCGATCTTCATGATGGTGATGATCGGCGGCGGCATCATCTTCATCGACGACAAGGCGCGCGGGCTGCACGAGGGATACCTCGTCACTCCCATCACGAAATTCGAGCTGATCGCGGGATTCAACGTGTCGGGGACGATCAAGGCCGTGATCGCCGGCATGTTCCTGATGATCATCGGGTCGTTCATCGCGGGCATACCGGATCCGCTCGCGCCGCTGCGGCTGATTCGCATGTTCATGGTCATTGTCGTGACGTCGTTCTCGCTCATCAGCCTGATGTTCCTGCTGATGGTGCGGGTCACCGATCCGCTGCTGCCGCGCGCCGTGTTCGGGGTGCTCAACACGCTGCTGTACTTCCCGAGCGGCGCCGTCTATCCGCAGCAGGGCTTCCCCGGCTGGATGCAGGTGATCGCAGTGGCCGACCCGTTCACCTACGCGGTTCGCGCGTTCAAGGATCTGCTGCTCAAGAACACCGGTTTCGGCGCGATCACTTTCGACCTGTTGTTCCTGCTGCTGTTCTCGACGATTGCCATGTCGGCCGCGACGATGCTGTTCAAGCGGACGCTATGAATCAGGATCGTGAAACGCGCGATCGGCTGCTGAACGCCGCGGCGGCGCTCTTTTCGGAGCGCGGGTTCAAGAACGTCACGGTGCGCGATATCTGCCGCGCCGCACAGGCCAATGTGGCGGGGGTGAACTACCACTTTGGCGACAAGCTCGGCCTGTATCGTGAAGTGCTGCAGCGGGCCATCGACGGCATGCGCCGAACCAACGAAGAGGCGCGCGCAGCCGGCGAGGGATGCGCGCCGGAAGAAAAACTTCGCCGCTACATCGTCATCTTCCTGCACCACATCCTGAAGCCGGAGAACGCGATGCTGCACCGGCTCGTGCAGCGCGAGATTCAGGACCCGACGCCGGTGCTCGACGCGGTGGTCGATCAAGGCGTGCGGCCGCGGATCGAGTACCTGGCGGGACTCGTCGCGGAGCTGCTCGGCGGCCGTCCTGATGACCGGCGCGTCCTTCGCTGCGTCGGGAGCATCCAGGCGCAGTCGATCGTCTATCTGCCGAATCCCGTCGCGGCGCGGCTCGGATTTTCGTTCAAGCCCAGCGCCGGCGAAATCGAGGCCGCGGCGGACCATATCGCGGCGTTCTCGATCGGCGGCGTTCGTGCACTGCGCGCCGCGCGCGCGGCGGCCGCGGCACCGCGTCCGCCGCTGAGCCGAGTGCGCCGGCACGTGCTAACATCAAAGGTTCCGTCGCGCACGTGATGGACGACGAGGATTACATGCGCGCGGCGCTGCGGCTGGCGACTGAGGCTGGCCGGCAGGGGGAGGTCCCCGTCGGCGCCATCGTGGTCGTCGACGGCCGGATCGTCGGCGAAGGATTCAACCGGCCGATCGCGGCGCACGATCCGACGGCGCACGCTGAGATCGGCGCGATGCGCGCCGCCGCCGCCGGGGCCGCGAACTACCGGCTGACCGGCGCGATGTTGTATGTGACGATCGAGCCGTGCATGATGTGCGTGGGCGCGATGGTTCACGCGAGGATCGCGCGGCTGGTGTATGGCGCGCCGGAACCCAAGGCAGGCGCGATCGAATCGACCGATCGCGTGCACGAGCGTCCAGCGCTGAATCACCGGATCGAAGTGGCGGGCGGCGTCCTCGAATCCGACTGCCGCGCGCTCATGCAGACGTTCTTCGCGGAGCGGCGGGAGAACACCCGCGAGTGAGCGCCGTAAGAATGTCTCGGAATTCAGGCTCGTCTGATAGCGCGAGCGAGCGCAGCGAACGAGCCACGCGAACGGAGCGGGGCCGTGGTCCCCGCGAGAGAGCGTGTAGGGG
>JBOGIZ010000399.1:0-4854 GCA_050747805.1 Vicinamibacterales bacterium
CGCGTTACCCGTGCTCTCGAAATACTCGAGCCGGATGCGATGCGGCGATGCAGACGTCCACGCGACATCGACAGTGCGCCTGCCGAACGACTGCTTTTTCCAGTCGTCGATCGCCAGCGCGTCGTCCAGATACAGGCGGTAGCCATCGTTGCCTTCAACGCCGATGCGGCGCACGCCAGAGGACGGCGCGATGACCGAGCCCGTCCAGCGCGCGGAATACCAGTCGAATGGGATGCCGCGGCCCGGCGAATTGAGCGTCCAGCGAAAGTCGATCTGCGCGTCGGTGCGTGTGAGGCGCGGGCGGCCTTCGAGCTGAATGTTGTCGAAGTACTCGCCCGCCAATCCCGGTTTCAAAGCATCGGCTGGCACGGAGACGAAATCCTGGATCGTGCGTCCAGGTCCTGGCGCGTACTCGACGGTCCCGGCCGGCAGCTCGCGCCGGATGCCGTCAAGAATCGACACCTTCTGCACGCCCGGTCCGCTGTATCCGCCGAGGCGCGCCTCCGACGCGTCGAGACCGACGACCGCTATCGACCGGAGCGTCTTCGATAGCGGCAACACTCCCGAATTATCTTTTAGCAGCACGATCGATTCGCGCGCAGCGTCGCGCGCAAGCGTGAGATGCTCGACGCTCCCGTTGACGGCAGCCGCCTCGTCCGGGTTCACGTACGGATGCTCGAACAGCCCGAGTTGGAATTTCACACGCAGGACGCGCGCAACGGCCGCGTCGATGATCGCCTGCGGCACGAGCCCGCGCTCGACGGCGTCGAGATAGGGCCGCTGCTGGCCGTATGACGACTGGAACACGACATCGAGTCCCGCCTTCCATGCGTCCGCCGCGGCTGTCGGCGTGTTCGGCTCCGTCATGTGCAGCACCGTGGCGCCGCCGGTCGCGCCCTCGTCGGAGATGGCAAATCCGGTGACTCCCCAGTCGTGTTTCAGGATACCGTCCAACAGCCGTGGATTCTGCGTGGCCGGCAATCCGTCGACGGAGTTGTACGCCGTCATGATCGAACGCGCGTGCGCCTTGACGATCGCCGCCGCGAACGGCGGCAGATAGCGCTCGGCGAGCTCGCGCTCGTCGATATCGATCGGATAGCTGTCGCGACCGCCGGCGCCGACGTTCGCCACCAGGTGCTTCGGCGTGGCCACGATGCCGGCGTGCTCGATCGGTTCGATGAACCCCTGCGCCATCACCGATGCCAGATACGGATCTTCGCCGTAGGTCTCTTCAACTCTTCCCCACCGCACATCGTCCGCGACGTTGACAACCGGGGAGAGCACCTGGCGGATTCCGCGGCTTCGCGTCTCGTCCGCGATGGCGGCCGCGACGCGCCGCACGAGGGCAGGATCCCAGGATGCCGCGAGCGCGATCGCGGAGGGGAATACGGTCGCACCCTCGCGCGCGAGACCGTGGACGGCTTCATTGAAGGGGATTATTGGAATGCCGAGACGCGTGTGCTCGACGAAGTAGCGCTGGATCGCGTTGATGCGGTCGGCATGGGCACGTGCCGTCGGCGCCCCGCCTTTCGGGGCGGTCGAAATCTGGAGGCCGAAGATGCCGTGTGAGTAGGCGTTCGCGGGATCATCGAGATCGCCGGGGATCATGAATAGCTGCCAGAATTTCTCGTCGAGCGTCATGCGTCCGAGCAGATCGGACACTCGCTCGTCGATCGAGCGCGAGGGATCGCGATAAGCGGGCGTCTGTGAAGGCGCTGATGCAATGCTGGCCGCGACAAGCAGGACGGCCGCGCTCCTCCAGTTGCGCCGTCGGAGCTCGCCCGGCTCAGGCAAAGATGTCGGAAAGTGTAAAGCCGAATCCAGGCACGACGGGATCGAGGCTCACGACCTGCTCCGACGACGTATACGTGAGCGGCTCCGCGTCGCGTCCGTGGACCATGACCGACTGTTCGTAGGGATCGACCACCAGCACGAGCTGGGTGCCGTATTCGAGATATCTCGCGACCTTCCGCCGCACATCCGCCGGACGGTCATCAGGGGACAGCACCTCGATCGCCAGATCCGCGGGTCCGGGCCAGAAGCCATTCGGCAGCCGATCGGGGATTCGCTCCTGCCGGATGAAGGCGACATCGGGTGCAAGAACCGTATCGGGGTTCGACCGCAGCTTGACGCCGAGTTCCGGACCGACCAGGCCGAGACGGTGGTCGCGCGCATACGACCCAAGAAGCACGATCAGCCGTCCGGCAACGGAAGCGTGGGTCGGGTTGACCGGCGTCATGCGGCGCACCAGGTGTCCGTTCACCAGTTCGTACCGGCGGTACTTCTCCGGGTGTCGGAGCAACTCGTCGGCGGTGATGAGACCCGCTTCAGGCATGACCGTTTTCCGCATGGCATTCTAGCATCGTCACTGCGAAGGATCTGCCGGACGGATTGCGGCCGTGAATCGCGCGCGACCGTCGGACTCGTTCCAGTCCCTGCGATCTTCGCGGTTCGCACGCGTCGCGAATTCTGCTATGAATCACGGCATGATCATCGGCGCACACTCGTTCATCTACAGCACCGACGCGGAGGCTGATCGCGCGTTCCTGCTGGACGTGCTCGGATTTCCGCACGTGGACGCGGGCGGCGGCTGGCTGATCTTCGCGCTTCCCGCGTCGGAGCTCGCCGTTCATCCGCACGATCGGAACGACGTTCAAGAGTTGTATCTGATGTGCGACGACGCCGAGGCGTTCGTCGCCGACATGAAGGCGCGCGCGATCGTGTGCGATCCCGTGACGTCGCAGGGCTGGGGATCGTTCACGCACCTGACGCTTCCCGGCGGCGGCCGCCTTGGCGTGTACGAGCCGCGTCACCCGCGGCCGACGGCGCCGACACCGGCGACGCCCGGCGCACGCGCGAAGCGCAGCAGACGACCGCGCACGGCGAAGCCAGCCGCGAAGAGGACGCGCGGCGCCCGCGCGAAGAAACGGTCGCGGTCCTGACGATCAGCGATCGCGTCCGAGATCGGCAAGCGATCGAATCCAGATGTTGCGATAGCGCACGGGATTGCCGTGGTCCTGGAGCGCGAGCGGTCCGCGCGCGTTGCTCGCCTCGTACGGCAGGATCTGCTTGTGCGCGGTCGGTCCCCAGAACGCGTCCGCGTTGTGCACGAGGATGCCGTTGTGGAGGACCGTGACGATCGCCGGCTTGTCGAGATGGTCGCCGGTGAATCGCGGCGCCGTGAACGCGATGTCGTACGACTGCCACTCTGCCGGAGGACGCGAGGCGTTCACCAGCGGCGGGAACTGGCCGTACATCGCCGACGCCTGCCCGTCGGGATAGGTCGGATTGTCGTAGCTGTCGAGCACCTGGATTTCAAACACGCCCAGGAGGAACACACCGCTGTTGCCTCGCTCCTGACCGTGCCCCTCGACCTTCGACGGCGTCGCGAATTCGACGTGCAGCTGGAAGTCGGTGAACTGCTCCTTCGTCTGGATATAGCCCTTCCCCGTCTCCAGCACGCCGTTCGAGATCTTCCACGTCACGGGCCCTCCGCCGTCTTTCATCTGCCATTTGCTCAGATCGTCGCCCGACCCGAGCAGCACACTCGCACCTGGCGGCGGAGGCGTCGTCACCAGCGCGGTCGGGGTCACGATGGGCGGCTGCGGACGCTTGCCGTCGTGAATGTGCCATTTGCCGTTTGGCTGCATCGGCGTGTCTTCGTAGCCGAGCTGACCGGGAGGCTGCATCGCGGCAACGAGCGCGGCGGAAGCGACGACAAGGATTACTGAGGCAAGCTTCATATTCCGTGTACTCCGTGTATGCCGTGGGCGTGAGCCGTGGCCCATGGGCCGTATTCCGTGGATTCCGTGGATTCCGTGGCCGTGAGCCGTAGGGCCGTGTTCCGTGTACTCCGTGTATTCGGTGGCGATTGTCCGCGATCCGTGTGTTCCGTGTGGTTTATCTGCGCTTGTCGGTGGCCGTGCCGCCGGGCGCAGCCGCGTTCGCACTGACACGAGCCGGCCGTAGCCGCGGCCGGAAGAGAAACGCAAAAAGCAGGAAGACGACGGCAGCGCCGGCTGCGGGAATCAGCCAGATCGGGCGCCAGTCATGGCCGGACGGCCCGCTGTACGCACCGGCGACCGCTCCCGAGATGAAGGCGCCAATGAAATAGCCGACGCCGTTGGTGACGAAATTCAAGAAACCTTGCGCGGCGCCGCGAATCGCCGGTCCGGCCTCCTGGTCCGTGTAGATCTGGCCGCTGACGAAGAAAAAGTCGTAGCAGACGCCGTGCAGCAGAATCCCTGCGTAGATCAGCCACATCCCGGATCCGACCTTGCCGTAGCCGAAGGCGAGATACCGCAGCGCCCATCCGGCCATGCCGAGCAGCATGATGTTCTTGATGCCGAGCCGCTTGAGCATCAGCGGCAGCAGCAGCATGAAGCCGAGTTCGCTCATCTGGCCGAACGTCTGGATGAACGCCGGCTCGGGCGCTTTGATCTCGTTCAGGAACAGATTGGTGAACGTGTAATAGAACTGCAGCGGGATGCAGAGTAGGAACGATCCGGCGATGAAGATCGCGAACTCCGGCTCGCGCAGGAGCGCCAGTGCGTCAAGCCCCAGCGCGTCGCGCATCGAGAACGGCGCGCCGGCGGCTTTTGGCGGCGTGTGCGGCAGCGTCAGCGAGTACAGTCCGAGGACGACGGAGCCGCCGGCCGCGAGCTGCAGCGGCAGTACGAGCGCATCTGCCTTCAACACTTTGCCCACGATGACGCCGGCGACGATCCAGCCGATCGTTCCGAGCACACGGATCACGGGAAAATCGCGCGCCGAATCCTTCACGTGGTGGAACGACACGGAATTCGTTAGCGAGAGCGTCGGCATGTAGCAGAGCGCGTACAGGATCAGGAGCGG
>JBOGIZ010000400.1:0-15756 GCA_050747805.1 Vicinamibacterales bacterium
GCGTGAGCCCCATCGCGTCGCGGTTGTTGTCGTGGTACACGTAATGGCCCCAGTAGGCGGCCGGCATCGGCGTATCGTTCGGATGCTTCTTCTTCCATTCGTAGGCGTCCACCACGCGATCGCGGCCGTCGACCTCGACGATCGGCGTAATGAGCGTGATCACGTGATCGCGGATGTCGCGGATGTACGGACTGTCGTCGACGGCGAGCCGATACGCGAGCTCCATCAGCGCGGTAGGCGCGCCCGCTTCGGTCGAATGAATGGTGCCCGTGATGTAGTACACCGGCGCGGCGCGGCGCGCGATCTGATCCGCCAGCGCATCATCCATGTGGATCGTGCGCGGATCGGCGAGCTTCGCGAGGTCGGCGCGGTTCTGATCGAGCTTCGCCATCAGCGATTCCGACGCGACCGCGACGGCGATCATCTCGCGCCCTTCTTCGGTCGTGCCGATCGAGTACACCTTCACGCGCGGCGTCGCCTTCGCGAGCATCCGCATGTAGGCGTACACCTCTTTCGAGTACGGGAGCTTGCCGGGCGCGCCGGCGATGTCGCCGAGTTCGGCCTTCGGCGTCGGCACCGTTTTCGACGCGGGCAGGTAGTCCACGAGCGGCGACGTGAAGAACGTCTCGGTCGTGTACTCCTTGATCTTGTTGGTGTAGTCCTGATCGATGGGCTGATTCGGATCGCGGCCCGGCCTCGCCGTCGCGAGGTCCTGGTCGCTGGTGGCTTTCGCCGTCGATTTCGGCGCCTTCGACTGCTGCGCCGCGAGCGGCGCGATCAGAAAGAGAAGGACGAGAAACGGAAGAAACCGTCGTGCACCGGCATACCTGTTCATAGGGAGCCGATTGTAAGCCACGAAGTACACGGATTACACGGAATATGTGAGCCCGCGGAACAGACGGATTGCACGGAATACCTGGCGGGCCGGACGAATGCGCGTCTACGCGGGAGGCCGAGAGTGAACCGGCTGCGCGCCTGATCGTCAGCCGACTGGCTCGATGTTCGAGGCGAGCGCCGTCAACTTCAGGATCGTGTTCCAGTTTCGTGCGGTGCCGCGTCCGGCAAGCACGCGCTCGACGATTGAAGAGCTCAACTTCGATCGTCCCATGCCGTCGGGATAGACGGCGTAAAGATGGCGATCCACGCAATCGACCGTCTCCGGTCCTTTGATGGCCGCCCTGAGCGCACGAAGCTTTGACGGATCGACGCGTTCCTTCAGGAAGTACACGATCATCCGGCCAGGATCTTCTTTCGCGGCCCTGGCAAACGGATTCTGATCGACAATCGCCTGCAGTTCGCGACCCGAACGGACGTAGAAGTCCACACGCACACCGAGATAGTGCTCCGCGTCGCGTTCGAGCCGCCGCTCGATCCCCGCATCGTCGCCCCGCCCGCCGCGGGCAACCGCGTTGCCGGTTTGCAGCCACGTGCGCACGTCAGTGAATCCCGCCGTCTCGAGGAACGCGCGCAGCTTCGTCATGGGCACCAGGTTGTTGCCCCCAACGTTCACCCCGCGCAGCAGGATGACGCGGCTCACCGCGGCCATAGCCAGCCGAACGTCGCCGCCGTCAGGCACGCGTAGATGAGGCCGTCGATCGTGGACTTGATCGTCGTGCTCCATTTGCGGCCGTACCAGATCGAGAACTGCCACAACGCCGCCGCATAGCCGATGAACGCCGTCGCGCCGGCAAAGCGGAACACCGCGCGATACGGCGCGCCAGGCGCAAGCGCGCGCGACGCGATATACGCGGCGAACAGCGACATCACGAGGCAGTAGACGAACCACGTGCCCAGCGTGCGCCCCATCGCGAATGGACCGCTCGGCCGTACGGTCATCACGATCACCGGTCCAGTCCTGTACTTCTCCTGAAATGCCGGGGAGCCCAGGTCCGCGCGACTGAGCGGACGCGGCACGACATAGTCGTCCGGTGGAATCGCGAGCGCGCCGATGGCCGCGCGCGCGCGATCCTCGTCGGGCAGCCGCGCATAGTCGCTCTTGTGCCACGGCAGCACCATATGCACGACAGAGCTGGCGATGAAGACGAACACGGCCGAGAGCACGATGGGGAGCCAGAGCGTGTGCAGGTCAATCATCATCGGACCTCCTGAAACGGATGAGCCAGATGATACGCCGACCTGCCCTACGATCGCCGTGCGCCCGCAATAATCAGCGCACCGCCGACGACGATGCCGATGGCGCCCGTCCAGGGCGGGACGGCGTGCGGCTCCTTGACCGAGACATCCATGCCGCCGACTTTCAGGACGTCCTTGTTCGTGTGGAACGACGCCTGGCCGACCGCGGCAAAAATCCCGAGCGCCACGAGCACGATTCCGATGACGAGCAGTAGTGCGCGCATCGCGCCTCCATCTTCGCGTCTATTCAAAACAGACGCCGCTTGGCCGCCGATGCCTCAGTCGCCTTTTTGAGCCGCATGCGCCGGGTCTCGTCCCTTTTGGCGGACATGATCCAGCGGACGACCAGCTTGCGGTGCCCCGGCGGCTGGGACTGGAAGAACGACCAGGCGCGTTTGGATCGCTTGAACATGCGCTCGAGCTGCTCGTCCAGCAGCGGCTCGCTCGCGGGCTGCTCGTACGAGTAGATGCCCGACCGCGACTCGAGGCGCGCGTCGAATGCCTTGATGCCGGCCGGCAGCATACGCCCGTCGGCTGTCAGCGTTTCGACGCGGCGGATGTTGACACGGCTCCAGATGCTGCCTTTGCGCCGCGGCGTGAACCGGATCGTATAGCGTTCGGCGTCGACCGGCTTGCGGATGCCGTCGATCCAGCCGGCGCTCAATGCTTCGTCAACCGATTCCTGCCACGTCACACTCGGCTTCCCGGTCGCGCGTCTGTAATACCCGACCCACAGCTCGCCCGCGGTCGTGTGGTGCCCGAGAAACCAGGTCCGGAGCACCGCGGGCGTCTCGAAGAAGCGCACATTGCTTGGCGAGAGCACCGATCGCCGACGGCCGTTGGTCGATGATCGATGGTCGGTGGGCATGACGGCTGTGGTTTATCACATAATGACGTCCGTCATGAGATCCCGATTCCTTATTGGCTGTCTGATTCTCTGTTCCGCGGCGGGAGCCGCATTCGTTCACGCGCAGCACACGCTGGCGCTCGACGCGGTCGTCAATGCGCTCACGTTCCGCAACATCGGCCCGTTCCGCACCGGGGCCTGGGTCACCGCGATCGATGTCCCCGAATCGCCGGCGCACGACCACCTGTACACGGTTTACGCTGCATCACGGAGCGGCGGCCTGTGGAAAACGACGAACGCCGGCATCACCTGGACGAACGTGACCGACAGCGTCGGCGCGGCCTCGCTCGGCGCGGTCGCCGTCTCGCCCTCCAATCCAAACATCGTCTGGATCGGCGAAGGCGATCAGGCCAACGCGCGGTCGTCGTACTCGGGACACGGCGTCTTCAAATCGACCGACGCGGGCGAGACGTGGCAATTCATGGGCCTGCCAGACTCCGAACACATCGCGCGCATCGTCATCCACCCGGCGAAGCCCGATGTCGTGTATGTAGCGGCGATGGGCCACCTCTTTTCGAAAAACGAAGAGCGCGGTGTCTTCCGCACGGTCGACGGCGGCAAGACATGGAAGAAGGTGCTCTACATCAACGACGGCGTGGGCGCGATCGATCTGGTCATCAACCGGAAGGATCCGCGGATTCTATATGCCGCGATGTACGAGAAGTACCGGACGGCCTGGGAACTCATCGAGAGCGGCCCGAACAGCGGCGTGTTCCGGACCGAAGACGGCGGCGATCACTGGCAGCGTCTCGGCGGCGGCTTGCCGACGGGCAGCCTCGGACGCATCGGCCTCGACATCTACCAGAAGAACCCGTCGATCCTCTATGCCCTCATCGAGAATCACAACCCGAAGCCCGACGGCGCCGCACGCCGGGTGAGTGCGACGAGCCCGCTGGCGTCGGGCATCATCGGCAACGAGCTCTATCGCACCGACGACGGCGGAAAGACGTGGAGAAAGGTGACCGACGTCAACGTCGCCGGCGGGAAGGCGCCGTACTCGTTCAACCAGATTCGCATCGATCCGTTCAATGACCAGACCGTGCTCGTCAACAGCGATTCGATGTACGTCTCGCGCGACGGCGGGAAAACGTGGAGCACGAATTTCGTCCGCGGGACGTTCGGCGATTTCCGCTGTATGTGGTGGGATTCGCAGGACGAGAATCGGCTGCTCATCGGCAGCGACGGCGGCGTGAGCTACTCGGTGGACGGCGGCAAGACGGCTGACAACTTTCCCAATCTGAAGGTCGGCGAAGTGTACGCGATCGCCGTCGACATGGACGACCCGTACAACGTCTACGGCGGCATGCAGGATCACGACTCGTGGAAAGGACCGAGCAACGGTCGCTGGGGACGCATCACGCTCGACGACTGGGTCACCGTCGGTCCGGGCGACGGCATGTACAACATGGTCGATCCGACCGACAGCCGGTGGGAGTACAACACGCGCGAACTGAACCAGATGGGACGCATGGATCAGAAGACCGGCGTCCGCACCGTGATCGCGCCGCCGCAGCCGCAGGGGGAGCCGCGTCTGCGCTACAACTGGATCGCGCCGATCGCCATGTCGCCGCAGAACCCGGCCATCATCTACGCCGGAGCGCAGTACCTCTTCCGTTCGCTCAATCGCGGCGACGCGTGGGAGCAGATCAGTCCGGATCTGACGACGAACGACCCAGAGAAGGTCGGCAAGAACGTGCCGTTCTGCACGATTACGACGATCTCTGAATCGCCGGTCACCGCTGGCGTCATCTGGGTGGGCACCGACGATGGGAAAGTGCAGCTCACGAGGAACCACGGAGGCGCGTGGACCGATCTGACGCCCGCGCTCGCGGCCGCGGGCGCTCCGGCCGATCGCTGGGTGACGCGCGTCTTCGCGTCGCCGTGGGACGCCGCGACGGCCTTCGTGTCGAAGAGCGGATTCCACAACGACGACTTTTCGCCGTATCTCTATCGCACGAACGATTACGGCAAGACGTGGACGTCGATCACCGCGAATCTTCCGAAGGCGGGCATCAACGTGATCGTGCAGGATCGCCGGAACCGCAATCTGCTCATCGTCGGAAACGATCTCGGTCTTTTCGTGTCGATCGACGCCGGCGCGAGCTGGACCCAGATGAAGGCGAATCTCCCGACGGTGCCGGTCGAAGACGTCACGATTCATCCGCGCGAAAACGATCTCGTCTTTGGCACGTACGGCCGCGGGTTCTGGACCGGCGACATCGCGCCGCTCCAGGAACTGTCAGCCGACGTGCTCGAGAAGAACGCGTACCTGTTCGACATCGAGCCGCGTGCGCACTACGGTTTTGGCGAACAGGGCATGAACTACGAGCTCTTCGGCAACAGGTACATTCAAGTGCCAAACGAACCGGAAGCGCTCACGATCAATTACTACTTGAAGACAGACGCCTCATCGCCGGCGCGGATTACCGTCAGCGATCTCGAAGGCAAGGTGCTGCGGCAGATCGAGGGTCCGGCGAAAGCGGGACTCAATCAGGCGCTCGTGGGGCTGGCCGGCAGCGGCGGCCGCGGTCGTGCGGGTGGATCGGGCCAGGGTTTCCGGGGACGCGGCGCCGGACCGGCGCAGCCCGAGCTTGCGGTCGGCGAGTACGTCGTGAAGGTCGAGGTCGCCGGCGAGACGCTGACGAAGCACGCCCACGTCCGCGCCCGGATTGAGAGTCCGCAGAATTAGTACGACTTTGTTAGAAGCCATCTAATAAACAACGCGAGCGAGCGTCGCGAGCGAGCCACGCGAACGGAGCGCGCCGGCAGCCTGCCTCGCCGAAGCTCGAAGAGCGAAGGCGGGAAGCGGTGCGCCAGAGAGCGTGTCGGGGAGTGCCGCCTGCGCCGAGGCTTCGGCGGGCCGCCGTAGCTTTAGCGGAGGCTGGCCGAGGGGCGCCGCCCCTCGGATCAGATTAGGATCCCAGGTCGTTCTTGATGCCGTAGTGCATCAGTTCGGCCGTCGTGGACATTCCCATCTTTTCGAGAATGCGCGTCCTGTAGGTCGAGATCGTCTTCACGCTGAGCGAGAGAGTGCCCGCGATCTGCGATACCGTCCGTCCGGTCGCGAGCATGCGAAGCACCTGGTACTCGCGATCCGAGAGCCGCGCGTGCGACGGCGTGCCGCGCCCGACGGCGCCGCGATCGCGCGGCGCATAGCGGCGTCCTTTCAACGCGCCCGCGACCGCCTCGATGAATTCGGCAGGGTCGCTGTCCTTCGACACATAGCCGCACGCGCCCGCCGCGATCGTCCGCTGCGCGAACTGCTCGGCGGGGTGCATGCTGACGATGAGAACGGGCACGTCCGGATGCCCGCTGCGCATCTTCTTCAGGATGTCGAGGCCGTCGAGGCCCGGCAGCGTGATGTCGAGCAGCACCAGATCGCACGGAGCCGACTCGAGCTCGGTCAGCGCCGCCTCGCCGCTGTCGGTTTCGCCGATCTGAACATCGGGGAGCGCGTCGTTCAGCACGCGGCGGATCCCCTCCCGGACGAGCGGATGGTCGTCAACGAGCAGCAGCCGCCGCATCAGGCCCCCGCTCCCGAGTACGGTGGATCAGAGAGCATCACAAAGGAAACGTCGCCAGCACGCGCGTGCCGCCCCGCCTCGCGTTGACCACGCGGACGTCGCCATCGAACGCACGCGCGCGCTCCTGCATGCCGAGCAGCCCGAGCGCGCGCGTCGGATCGGTGTTGCCGGTCGGGATGCCCCTGCCGTTGTCTTCGATCTTGACGAGCAAGACGCCGCTCCGCCGGAGCAGCGCGATCCGGACGGCGCCGGCGTGCGCGTGCCGCGCGACATTGGTCAAGGCTTCGAGAAGAATTCTGTAGATCGCGGTGCGGCGCTCGTCGTCCAGCTGGATGTCCGCCGGAAACGCCGACACGCGGCACCGCACGCCCGTGCGGCGCTCGAACGTGGAGGCTTCCCACCGGACCGCCGCGACGATGCCGAGATGATCGAGGAGCGGCGGCCGCAGCTCGCTCGATAGTTTCCGCACGGTGGCGATGCCCACGTCGATCAGTCCCGCGGCGGCCTGAAGGCGATCGACGATGCGGAACTGCTCGGGGAGCGCGGTCCGTTGGAATTCGGCGACCGCCGCCATCAGCTCGAGGCGGATCGTGGTGAACCGCTGGCCAAGTTCGTCGTGCAGGACGGCGGCGAGTTTGCGCCGTTCGCCTTCGCGCGCGGCTTCCGCGTTCGCCGCGAGCTGGCGCAGCGTCACGGTCGACAGCCGCCACGCGTCCTCCGCTCGCACGCGCTCGCTGACGTCCACGTAGCGCCACATGTGCGCGACGAGCGCGCTCCCGTCGAACACCGGCACGTATTCGCGCTCGATGATGCGTCCGTCCGCGAGGCCCACGCGCTCGGTCGCACGCTGCCGCGCCGCGCGCAACTCGGCCGTCCTCGCCGCGTCGGGCGACGGCTCCGCCGGGATCCGCGTCCGATCGGCGGCGCCGAACAGTCTCAGAAACGCCGAGTTCGACAGAATCGGTGTGCCGTTGATCGCTTCGACGAGGATCGCGTCGCGATGATCGATGAGCGCGTCGAGAAGCGCCGGATCGTACGCCGGCGCGGCCGCGCCTCCTTCGCGTGCCACTGCGGTTCCCCCTCCGGAGTATGGATCGTAAACGACGTCGATCGCGTTCGGTGTCGGACAAACACTGACACGCGAACGTCAGGGGCGCCGTCAGTGCGCCCGTCCGTGCGAAGGATCGTAAAGATTCAGAGGCGCCGAGACGAGAACGGATGTGTCAGCAAGGGTGCATGTCAGACGAACACTGATAGTCAGATGCGCTATCTCTTCGTACAATCTGTCTCATCGTGTCTTGAGATGGCGTATGTGCCTCGCCGGCTCCCCCCGACGCAGGGAAATTCATGACGGAATTCGCTGGCGCTTCGCACGTCGTGTTCGTTCAGCGCATCGGCCGGTCGCTCCAATCGCCTCGGCGACGGGAGCAAACGGCAGCGTTCATCGCGCGCGCCTCTTGGGATCCGCATGCCGGCGGGTAGCGGCCGGCGGAGCTTCGTGCGCTGGAGCGACCTGCCGATCCGTTACAAAGGCGTCGCCGTCACGCTGATCCCGGCCGCCGCGATCCTGCTGACGGCCGCGCTTTTCTATTCGGTCGAGCGGAAGGCAGACGATGCCGATCGGTGGGTCGCGCATACGGTGCAGGTCAAGACCGAGCTCGCGCAGGTCGAGTCGCTGATCGTCGATGCCGATTTGTCCATCGATGCATATCTGATCTCGCGCAAGACGGCCGACCTCGAGCCGCTCAGAGCGGTGAGCGCGGCGCTGCCTGGCGCCGTGCGAGATCTCGTCGGGCTCGTGCGAGACAACCCCGAGCAGATCGACCGTCTGCGGCGCATGTCGAAGAACACCGAGGGCCGTCCGATGCGCGCGCTGCTCGATTTCGCGGCAGCATCGCCGCCGGGCGTCGCGATTCCGCAGGCGCTGCTCGATCGCAGCCGGGCGTCGGTCAACGCGCTGAGGCGCGATCTCGACGAGATGGACGGCGCCGAAGATCTGCTGCTCGCGGAACGGACGCGGCAGACGAGCGCCGCGCGGCGTCAGGCGCTCGTCGTGACCGCCGTGAGCGTCGTGTTGGGGGCGTTTGGAGGTCTCTTCGCCGCGTTTCTCTTCTCCAGCACCATCGGACGCCGGGTTGCCGACGTGACCGTCAACGCGCAGCGGCTCGCCGCTGACGAACCGCTCCAGCCGATGCCGTCATCGGCCGACGAGGTCGGCGCGCTCGCGGGCGCATTGACCGGCACGTCGGATCTGCTGCGTGCGCGCGGTGCCGCGCTTCAGCACAAACTCGAGGAATTGGGCGATGCCAATCGCGAACTCGAGGCCTTCAGCTACTCGGTCTCGCACGACCTCCGCGCGCCGCTGCGTCACATTGGAGGATTCTGCGCCCTGCTGCAGAAGCAGCTGGGCGAGAGCGCGGACGCGCAATCGCGCCGCTACCTGGGTCTCATCACCGAGGCCGCGGCCCAGATGGGCCGCCTCGTCGACGACTTGCTGTCGTTTTCGCGAATGGGCCGCGTCGAACTCCGGCAGAAGTACGTCGATCTCGATGCGCTCGTCGGCGATGTCGCACGCGAAGCCGAACAGGATGCAACCGACCGTCGGATTGCGTGGATCGTTCACCCGCTGCCGACCGTTGTCGGCGATCCCGCGATGCTGCGCGTCGCGTTTTCGAATCTGCTCTCGAATGCCGTCAAATACACGCGGACGCAGAAGGCGGCGACGATCGAGATCGGCGCGCAGCCGTCGAACAACGGCACGCGGACCATCTATGTGAAAGACAACGGCGTCGGTTTCGACATGGCATACGCCGGAAAGCTGTTCGGCGTGTTTCAGCGGCTGCACGGCGCCGAGGAATTCGAGGGGACGGGGATCGGCCTGGCCAACGTGCGGCGCATCGTACAGCGCCACGGCGGGCAAACCTGGGCGGAAGGCGCGATAGACAGCGGGGCGACTTTTTACATGACGCTGCCGTCCGCGGCAGGCGGACACTCCGGCGGCCACGAGCCGGAACAAGGACACGAACCATGAACGATTTGCGGCGGATTCTCCTTGCCGAAGACAGTCCGAACGACGTTGAGCTGACGCTCGCCGCGCTCGCCGAGTACCGTGTGGCGAATCACGTCGACGTTGTCAGCGACGGTGCCGAAACGCTCGACTACCTCTATCGCCGCGGCAAGTTCGCGGCGCGTTCCGGCGGGAGTCCGGTCGTCATTCTGCTCGATCTCAAAATGCCGAAAGTCGACGGCCTGGAGGTTTTGCGCCAGGTGAAGAAAGACCCCGCCCTCAAGACCATCCCCGTGGTGATGCTGACCTCGTCGCGCGAGGAAGCGGATCTCATTCGGAGCTACGAGCTCGGCGTGAACGGCTACGTCGTCAAACCCGTCGAGTTCACGGACTTCATGACGGCGGTTCGACAGGTCGGCGGCTTCTGGGCGGTCATCAACGAAGCGCCTCCGGCCGCGGTGTGATCGATGTCCCCTCTGCGAATTCTTCATCTCGAGGACGATACGGCGGACGCGGCGCTCGTGGAGGCGCTGCTGAAAGCGGATGGGTTCGATTGCCGTGTCACGCGTGCGGCCTCGCGGCAGGAATTCGTCGCCGGCCTCGAGGGCGGACCTGATCTCATTCTGGCCGACTACTCGCTGCCGGGATTCGACGGCATCGCCGCGCAGCGCCTCGCGCGCGATATGCGGCCCGATGTTCCGTTTGTCTTCGTCTCGGGCACGATGGGCGAGGAAGTGGCGATCGACCGGTTGAAGGACGGCGCCACGGACTACGTCCTCAAGCACCGGCTGCAGCGGTTGGGCGCGGCACTGCGCCGCGCGTTGGCGGAGGCCGACGAGCGGCGGCAGCGATCGCGCGCGGAGTCGGAAGTGCGACGCCTCAATGCGGAGCTGGAGGAGCGCGTCGCCGAACGGACGGCGGAGCTCGCCGTCGCCAAGAGCGATGCTGAGCGGGCGAACCGCGCGAAAAACGAATTCCTCTCGCGCATGAGCCACGATCTGCGGACGCCGTTGAACGCAGTCATCGGCTTCGCGCAGCTGCTCGAAATGGACGGGCTCACGGAGCCGCAATCGGAGTCGGTCCGTCAGATTCTGAACGGCGGTCGCCATCTGCTCGATCTCATCAACGAAGTCCTCGACATCGCCAGAATCGAGGCCGGCCAGCTGTCGCTGTCGCCGGAGCCGGTGCCCATCGCGTCCGTGATTCACCAGATTGTGGATTTGCTGGCGCCGCTCGGCCGGCCGCGCCGCGTGTCGGTCAAGGCGGACGTCGATCTGAGCTGCGCGATCCACGTTCGTGCGGATCAGCAGCGTCTCAAGCAGGTGCTGCTCAATCTTGTGGGCAATGCCGTCAAGTACAACCGCGACGACGGCGAAGTGCGCGTGTCGTGCGCGACCCGCCCGACGGGACGTGTGGTCATCGTCGTCACCGACACGGGCATGGGCATTCCCGAGCAGAAGCTCGCGCTTCTCTTTCAGCCCTTCGAGCGGCTCGGCGCGGAGCAGAGCTCCGTCGAGGGCACGGGGCTTGGGCTTGCCGTCTCGAAGGCGCTGGTGCAGGCGATGGACGGGACCATCGGGGTCCAGTCACGCGTGGGTTCGGGGACGAGTTTCTGGATCGAGCTGCCAGAATCGACGCCAGGCGCGGCAGGGAAACCCGTCGCCGACGTGCCGACCGTCGGGCGCGCCGCCGCGCCGTCTGGCATCGTGCTCTATATCGAAGACAACCCCGCGAACACGCGCTTGATGGAGCGAGTGCTTGCGCGTCGGCACGGCGTGCAGCTCATCACCGCGGGAAGCGGCGAAGCGGGCCTTCGGTTGGCGCGCGGTCGGCCGAATCTCGTGTTCCTCGACCTGCACCTTCCTGACATGTCCGGTGAAGAAGTGTTGAGCCGTCTCGCCGGCGACTCGCACACCGCGGACATTCCGGTCGCGGTGCTGAGCGCCGACGCGACGCCGTCGCAGGCCAAACGGCTGTTTGCGTCGGGCGCCATCGCCTATCTGACCAAACCGATCGAAGTGGCCCAGGTGCTTCGCCTCGTGGACGAGCGTCTCGCATCGCCCGCGAGCACCGTCGGACGTTGACGCATGCATGCCGGCGTCGGCCGCAAAGGAGATCTGAGATGAGCGAGTTGGGGCGGGTGCTGATCGTTGACAACAACCGGCTGTTCGCGAATCCATACCGAGGCGCCGCGGGGCCCTCCCATGCGTAGCGACGCCTCGTCCGAGTTCGTCCACACGCTCTGCAACCAGATCGCGATCGTCCTCGGCTACTGCGAAGTGCTGCTCGACGAGGTGCCTGCCGATAGTCCGATTCGCGCCGACCTGGTTGAGGTGCACAAGGCCGCCACGGCCGCGATGCAGATGCTGCGCGAGGACTCGCCCGCGTGACACGCCAGCCGGTGCTCCTCGCCATCGACGACGATCCGGGCATGCTCGGACTCGTGCGCCGTCTGGCGTCGCCGGCGGGATTCGAGGTCGTGACCGACGCCAGTCCGCGCACGGCGCTCGCGTCGTTGAAGGATGTGGCGCCCGACGCCGCACTCGTTGATCTTCGGATGCCCGAATTGGGCGGCCTCGACGTGCTGCGCGTGATCCTTCAGGCTCAGCCGGAGTGCCGCGTCATCCTCATGTCGGCGCACGCCGACGTCGACAGCGCCGTCGAAGCCGTGAAACTCGGCGCGATGGACTATTTGAGCAAACCGCTCGACGTCGCCCGCCTGCGCCGGCTGCTCGCGACTGTCCGCGAGGAGCTCTCGGCGCGCGCGGCGCTCCTCGCGACCGAAAGCGAAACCGCGCACCGGCTCGAGTTGTGCGGAATGATCGGCCGCGGCGCGACGATGCAGGAGCTGTTCGGCCTCGTGCGGCGGATCGCGCCGCATGCGCGCGCCGCGCTGGTGACCGGCGAGACCGGCACGGGCAAGGAAGGCATCGCGCGCGCGATTCATGTCCTCGGCCCGAGGCGCCAGCGGCGCTTCGTCTCGATCAACTGCTCCGCCGTCGTCGAGACGCTGTTCGAAAGCGAGCTGTTTGGCCACGTGCGCGGGGCGTTCACCGGCGCCACGGACCACAAGGCGGGACTGTTCGAGACCGCCGACGGCGGGACGCTTTTTCTCGATGAAGTGGGCGAGCTGCCGCAGGCGTCGCAGGCCAAGCTGTTGCGCGTGCTCGAGAGCGGGGAAGTGCAGCGCGTCGGATCGCTCCAGGCCAGGAAGGTGGACGTCCGGGTCGTCGCCGCGACGAATCGCAACTTGCGCGACGAAGCCGCCGGCGGAGGTTTCCGCAGCGATCTCTATTACCGGCTCGGCGTCGTCGAATTGCACGTCCCGCCGCTGCGCGAGCGCCGCGAGGAGATTCCTTATCTTGTGGCGGCGTTTGTTCCCGAATTCGCAGAGCGGTTTGGCAAACCGATCGACAGGGTGAGCCCGTCAGCGGAGCGGCTGCTGATGCGAGCCGACTGGCCAGGCAACGTCCGCGAGCTGCGCAACGTGCTCGAACGCGCCTGCATGCTGGCCGAAGGCCGTTCGCTGGGCGAAATCGATATCTCGCGGAGCATGCCCGCTGGCGCCGCGCCGGCCGTCGCGGGTGCAGAACCATCTGTGTCCGGCGGGGCGCCGCGGACGGACCTGAAATCGCGCGAGCGCGACCACATCGCGCGCGTGCTGGCTGAAGAGCGCGGGAACAAGCGTCTTGCCGCCGAGAAGCTGGGCGTGAGCCGCCGCACGCTGTACCGCCGCCTTCATCGACACGCCCTGCCGGTCGGCCGTTCCAGATCCGGCGCCGCCCACGACAGTTCAAAGCTCAAGCATTGAGCTTGTGCCACTCGCGACACATGAGTGTGCCACCTCCGGCACAGTGGCACATCGATCTACCGCCGAGTCGAATCGCTAAGTGACTGACTGACATGACGTTAGCCGCCTTGGCTCAGGCGGCATCGCGATGGCTCTAGTGATGGGCGTGCGCAATGACGCGCACGGCGTCAAGGAGCTTCCGATGTTTCGCTCGCTCATCTCATCCGTCGTGCTGACCTCGATCGTTCTGACCGCCGCGCCCGTGATGGCGCAGCAGCCGGCGGCGCCGTCGAAGGCCGTGGCGGATGCGTGGGCGAAGGAACAGCGGCCGACGGTCGCCGTCAAGACGCTGCTCGCCAGCTACGCCGCCGTCGAGAGCCTCGATCTTTACAGCACGAAACTCGCGCGCGATCGCGGAGCGCTCGAGGCGAATCCGATCATGTCCGGCAGCTTCACGCACGGCGCCGCGATGAAGGCGCTCCTGGGCGCGACGACGACCCTGGCCGTGACGGCGATTGCGAAGAAGAACCGGAAGGCCGCCGTGTTCACGATGATCGCCGTCGATGTCGCGACCGCCGCGGTCGTGGCCAACAACCTCCACAACGCGCAGCAGCTGCGATAGGCCGGATCCGCGTCTGGCTGCTGCCGCGCGGCACCTGACGGCACCGCCGGCGTCAGGACGCGCGTCCGCCGTACGCGAACACGAGTCCACCGCCTTTGATCGCGTCGATGAGCTGACGCGCGATTTCTGGCCGTACGGCCGGACAGCCCAGACTTCTTCCGAGATAGCCTTGCGCCTTCGCGATCGCTGAACTGACATACCACGCGCCGTGAATCACGATCGCGCGTTCGCGGGCGTGGTCGTTCACGCCGGGATCGAGGCCGTCGAGCCGAAGCGAATATCCGTTGTGTCCCTCGTAGGTCTCGCCCGTTCGAAACAGACCAAGGCTGGACTTGTCGCTGTTGACGCCGTTCGAAAAGGACGTGGCGAGCCCTGTGCCGCTGCCGCGCCCGTGCGCGACGAGCTCGTCGAAGAGCAGCGCGTGCGAATCGAGGTCGTACACCCACATCCGCTTCTCGATCGACGGATGCGTGTAGTCAATGATCGTCAGTGTCGCGGGATCGACGGCGAGGCCGCGCGCAACCGCGTGTGCCGCCGCCGCGAGGGCCGCGTCGAATATGCGCGGATCGATGTCCCCGAGCGACTGCGTGTTCCACTCTCGGGCTTCGCTCCACAGAGAGGCGTTCAGCCGCGCCGACTCGTCCATCGACGGCGCCGAGCGTGCGGTCGAGCCTGAAGCCGGCGACGCCGCGCACACCGCCACCGACGCCGCAGCAAAAGCGAACGCGGCTGTGAAACGCCAAAGGCAGAGCCGGATAGAAACGCGGTGCATGAGCTGGTCGGGAAGGCCGCGCTGAATCGCGCGACCTTCCCTATTTTACCATCGTGGCGCCGTCCTTGCGACGACAGAACGAGGAGGAGAACTCATGCGACGAATCCTTTCTGTCGTGCTTCTTTCGGTCGGGCTGTCCGCATTCACGTTCGCGCCGGCGACGGCGTCCGCGCGGACGATCGACGCCGAATCGGCCGCGCAGGCGCGAATCACGATTCGCGTCTACGATCCGTTCCGCCACGATTACCACAACTGGGATCGAAGGGAAGAGAGCACCTATCGGGCGTACCTGGCCGAACGTCATCGATCCTATATCGCGTATCGCCGCCAGAGCCTCGCCCAGCGGCGCGCGTATTGGCGCTGGCGGCACGCGCACGACGAGCGCCTTCGACATGAACGCCATCGGTGACGTGCAGGCTGCTGTCGTCGGCTGAGGACGGCCGCCGATCTCTCGAGGGGACGCGTGGCCGGCCGACGTGATGGATTGCGCGGGAAACGAGCTGGCATTTCACATGCAAAGCTGCCCGCGATTCCATCACGGAGCACACAGCATGCTTTCGACACGAAACGCCGTTCGGCTGGTGATCGGCGCGATGTCCTTCGCGTTGATCGCCCCGGCCGCCGGTGCTCTGCAGCGCGCTGATTTTGGCACTCTCACGATTCAGTCCCGCCCGTCTGACTCGCAGATTGTCATCGACGGTGAGCAGTGGCGCGGCGCCGAAGGGACCGGCGCCTTTGCCGTGCAGCTCGCGCCAGGCATACATCGGGTCGAGATCCGCGCGCCTGGACAGCGTCCGTTCGTCACCGAGGTCCTGATCCGCTCAGCGCAGACGACGCCGCTGAACGTCGCGCGTTCGACCGGGGGCGCCCCCGTGAATAGCGTCCCTGTCCGGACGCAAGGTCCACTCGCCATGGTTCCCGTGGTGGAGACCAGTCAGGGATTCATGATTGCGCCCGATTACCGCGTCAGCGAGATCGGCAACCGTACAGAGGCCTTGGCC
>JBOGIZ010000401.1:0-2007 GCA_050747805.1 Vicinamibacterales bacterium
ACGTCAGGGTCCGCGTGAACCGCTCCGGCGTCGACGTCCTCGCTCCGCCTCGCGTCGTCGTCGCGCCGGCCGAGCGCGCGCCGACTGTCCTCACCGACGCGCTGCAGCAGCCCACCGATGTGGCGGCGGTGCCGATTGGCGTGTCGATCTATTCGATGCTCACCGAGGCGGGCGCCCCGCAAACCCTGGTCGCCGCGGCCATCGGCGAACCGGACAAACCGGCTCCGGCTGAATGGGGTGCGGCCGTCATGCGCGACGGCACGCCCGTCGCGACCACGCGAGGCGCGATGCCGGCCGGCCCGGAGCGGCCTCAGATCGTGGCGACGTCGTTCAATCTGCCGCCGGGACCGTATCGCGTGCGCGTGGCGGCCGTCGATGCCGCCGGCGGGATCGGCGCGCTGGATGTTCCATTCACGTCCGGCGGATATCGACTGAGCGCGAGCACGCTCGCGAGCGACCTGATGCTCGGTGTCACGAGCGGCAACCAGCTCGAACCGCGTCGCCGCGTTGCCGTCACCGATGAACTGACCGCGCTCGTGCAGATCAGCGCCGCGAACGCAGCGGATCTGACCGGAACGATCGAATTCGTGCGCGGCGGCACGGCCGCCGCGGCGGTCGCCGTGCCGCTCGTCCGCGCCTCGTCCGGCGACAGCGCCCGACTGTCGCTGCAGGCAGTGCTCGCGCCAGGCGCGCTGCCGCCCGGCAGCTATACCGCGATTGCGGCGATCCGCTCAGGATCGGAGGCGATCGGACACATCAGCCGTGTGGTCGAGATCACGCCGGCCAACACACCGAGTGCGCCGGCGTCCTCGCCGGCTTCACCGGCCGAGCGCGTACGGCCGGCCGCCGATGCAGCCGCGATCATGGCGCGCGTAGCGAGTTACGTCGAACGCTATGGCGAAGCGGCCTCGGTGCTCATCGGGGTCGAGCGGTACACTCAGAAGGCGACCGAAGCGGAGGTCATGGGCGGGGGCTCCGCCAGGATGAGCGCTCGCGGCAGGCCGGGCGGTTCAGCCAGGGTTTCCGAGCAGACGACGATCAGGCGGCTGACCTCCGAATTGGCGCTCGTTCGCAACACGGCGGCCATTGGAGGGTGGATCGCGTTTCGCGATGTCATGGAAGTCGACGGCAAGCGCGTCGCGGATCGCGGTGATCGCCTTCGGTCGATCTTCGAGAGCATGGCGCCGGACATCGACGCAGCCAGGCGCATCGATGAAGAAAACGCCCTGTTCAATATTGGTCCGGTGAAACGCACGTTTAACGTCCCGACCGCGACGCTGCTGTTCTTCACGCCCGCCAACCTGCCGCGCTTCTCGTTCAAGAGTAACGGTACCGACCAGATGGATGGATCGACCGTGCTCGTCGTCGATTTCCGCGAGACCGGCCGGCCCACCCTGGTCACGACCAGCAAACGGCAGGACATTCCGGCATCCGGCACGCTGTGGGTCGACCCGACGGATGGACATGTGGTGAAGACCCGATTGACATTGAGTGGCTTCGCCGGCAGCCAAAGCACGGCGGTCCTCGAAGTCACGTATCGGCGGCACACGGCGTTGGAGATGTGGGTGCCGGCGTCCATGTCCGAGTCCGATGCAACGGCGGCGGGGACTGTGGTCGGCACGGCCGAGTACGACGACTTCAGACGTTTCCAGACCTCTGTCCGCATCAAATGATCTGCTATCATCGAGGTTTGCTTCGGGGCCGAGGTAGCTCAGTTGGTAGAGCACAGCACTGAAAATGCTGGTGTCAGTGGTTCGATTCCACTCCTCGGCACCTTTTCTACACCGAGGGGCTTCGCCCCTCGGACTCCCCGACACGCGCTCTCGCTCACCGGCTTCGCCCGGCTCGCTCCGTGCGCGTGGCTCGCCTCGCGGCGCTCGCTCGCGTCTCTCACCCCGGCGCCTTCGCCCCTCGGACTCCCCGACACGCGCGCTCGCTCACCGGCTTCGCCCGGCTCGCTCCGTGCGCGTGGCTCGCCTCGCGGCGCTCGCTCGCGTCTCTCACCCC
>JBOGIZ010000402.1:0-1678 GCA_050747805.1 Vicinamibacterales bacterium
CCGCCACGCTCGCGCGATCGCGACGCTCGTGAGGCGTTTGAGTGGGTGTCAACAGTTGTTGCCCTCTTCACTCTCGGCGTTCGTCGGTCGTGCCAGATGATTGCGGCTGCCCGACACGACGTACGGACGCCGAGCTCGCAGAGGGCGCAAAGAATTCTGTGGATCACGTTCAAATAACGCGCGCGGGTGGCGCCGGGAGGGCATCGCGGTCCGCGCCGTCGTCGCCGCCTGCTGGTGACACGGCCGTTTTGCCCTCTGCGTTCTCGGCGCTCTCGGCGTACGTCCGTCGTGACAGGTTGTTTGCGGCTGCTCGACACGACGTACGGACGCCGAGCGCCCGCACTAACGAAAGGGAAGGGGACCGTTCCATGTCGAAATCTGGAGTGTCCGAACCGGTTCGCGGCGAGCGCGGCGCGCCGATTCTCGGCCCACGCAACGAGCCGATCGAACAGGAGAATCCCGATCTGCTCGCCTCGCCCGATACCGATGCGGGGACCGTTCCGAACTTGAAGTTTTCGTTCTCGGCCGCGCGCACGCGGCTCGCCACGGGCGGCTGGGCGCGCGAGGTCACCGAACGCGAGCTGCCGGTCGCGACGACGCTGGCGGGCGTGAATATGCGGCTGAAGCCCGGCGGGATTCGCGAGCTGCACTGGCACAAGCAGGCGGAGTGGGGCTTCATGCTCGCCGGCCGCGCGCGCCTGACGGCCGTCGATCCGATGGGACGCAATTTCATCGACGATGTCGGCGTGGGCGATCTGTGGAATTTCCCGAAAGGGATTCCGCATGCCATTCAGGGCCTGGCCGAGGGCTGCGAGTTCCTGCTCGTCTTCGATGCCGGCAGTTTTTCCGAGAACGAGACGTTTCTCATCTCCGACTGGTTCAAGCACACGCCGCGGTCGGTGCTGGCGAAGAACTTCGGAGTGCCGGAATCGGCGTTCGACCGAATGCCGGACGACATCGAGCGTTCGCGATGGGTGTTCGCCGGCGAGGTGCCCGGCCCGATCGCATCGAGCGCGATCGAGTCGCCCTCGGGCACGATCAGCTACACGCATCATCTGATGGCGCAGACGCCAACCGAGGCGCCGGGCGGCCGCGTCCGCATCGTCGATTCCTCGAACTTCCGCGCAGCGAGCACGATTGCCGCCGCCCTCGTGGAGGTAGAGCCGGGCGCGATGCGCGAACTGCACTGGCATCCGAACACCGACGAGTGGCAGTACTACGTCCAGGGAGAGGGGCGGATGACCGTGTTCGCCTCGTCGGAGAAGGCGCGGACGTTCGATTACCAGGCCGGCGACGTCGGCTACGTGCCATTCGCAATGGGGCACTACATCGAGAACACAGGCGACGGTCTGCTGGTCTTCCTCGAAGTCTTCCGCAGCGATCATTTCGCGGACGTGTCGCTGCAACAGTGGATGGCGCTCACGCCGCGGGCGCTCGTCAAGGCGCACCTGAACCTCGATGACGCGATGCTCGACCGCCTGCGCCGCGAGAAGCCGATCATCCTCAGATAGCGACACCGGGATGTAGAATGGCCGCGGCAGGGCATGGTCCGCGTTCAGCTGCGCACGAATCTCCTGATCAGCGGCGGGCTGTTCGCGGTGATCGTCGTCCTGGCGACGATCGGCAACGCGTTCGAGGCGGCGGGCGTCGTCGCCACCGACGCGCGGCGCCTCGCGTC
>JBOGIZ010000403.1:0-9943 GCA_050747805.1 Vicinamibacterales bacterium
GGATCCAGCGTGATCGCCGGCGCGACTCGTGGCATGGCGCCACAGTACACGAACCGGTGAATAACATAAAGCACAAACTGTACGATGTACTAGGTGAAGGTTCGGTTCCTGCGAAAATTAGTCTTAGCTCTTGAATCGGAGGCTCGATGGCGACCTGCCGTTCAGGACTGCCCCCAGTTGGCGATTCCAGAACTCCATCGCAGCCTTCTTCTCGGCGTCGTAGCCATATCGGTCGTACACGCTGGTGATGTCCTTCTCTTCCGAATGATTCAGGATGCGGCTGATCACGAATCGTGGAACGCCGCCGCTGGCCATCAGGCTTGCCGCCGTGCGACGAAGATCGTGGCCGCGAATATCGACGCGGTCGCGGCCGTTTCCGGATTCTTTCGCTTCCGTGATGATATTGGCGCGCGTGCTCTGCGCCAGCCGGCGACCGACGTGCTTATAATCGCCCATCAACGATTTCGGAAACACCCACACGCGTTTTTGTTCGTCCCGCGGCACGGTCGCGAGAACCTTCCGCGCGAGTTGGTTCAAGTACACGCGGTGACCGAGCGCGTTCTTCACGTACGCCGAAGGAATCGACCAGAAGTGCGACGTCTCGTCGACGTCTTGCCATCGCATCTGCAGGAGCTCGCCGCCGCGTTGGGCCGTGACAAGGCGGAGCCGGAACCACGCGCTGACGTACCGGTTCTGCGTGTCGCACGCATCCCAAATGCGTCGGATCTCCTCAGGAGTCAACACGCGATCGCGGCTGGATTCCTTCGTGGGCTTCTTGACGCCGATGACCGGATTTGCTGTCGGCGCCAGGAGGCGCTGCTCCGCCGCGAACGTGAAGATGCGCGAGACGAGCGCCCGCAACCTGTTCGCCGCAACGGGCGATCCGTTTCGGACCTTTGCGTTGAGAAGCGCCAAGAGATCCTCGGCTGAAATCTGGCCGGCCGGCCGCGTCTTCCACTTGGGCAGCAGGTCAGCATCCAGCTGTCGCTGATCTTCTTTCCAGCTCTTCTTCTGCACCTTCGCGTAGTCGTCGATGTACTGCTGCGCGAGCTCGGCGAACGTCAGCACCTCCCGCGCGGCGCGCTTCTCGAGGACCGGGTCACCGCCGTGCGCCACACGACGCTGAGCATCTCGCGCCAGCTCCCGCGCGTCGACCAACTTCACGGCCGGATAGCGGCCGAGCGTGAGCCGCTTCTGACGCCCGTTCTGGTCTCGGTAGAAGACGGTCCACGTGCGGACATCCTTCGCCGTGACCCGGAGCGAGAGGCCGGGCGTTAGGTCGTCGAAGTAGTCAAGGCTGCCATTGGCCGGCCGCTTGATGCTGCGAATGGACGTGTCGTTGATGATGCGACGACGTGGGCGGCGCTCGAGGCGGACAGACGCTGGTCGGCTGAACGGAATGACGTCGGACACGGTGGAACCTCCCAAGGGGCCACGGCTGTTACCATGACGTTACCATGGACCCCTAGAAAGCTCAAAAAGTGGTCGGGATGACTGGATTCGAACCAGCGACCCCCTGACCCCCAGTCAGGTGCGCTACCAGGCTGCGCTACATCCCGATACGGGCAATTGGTGAATCGGTGAGGTCGCGAATGCGTGAATTAAAATTCAATTCACCAACTCACCACTTCACCAACCCACCAATTCTCATTGTACGGCTATTTCCGCTTCGCGGATTTCGCGGCCGACCGTGCCGAGGCCGCCACGGTCTTCGCGCCCTTCGCCGCCTGTTTGCGGACGGGCGGTGCGGCCAGATGAAATTCGGCCGCGCCGGATCCGCCGGCGAGCGGCGCCTGTCCGAGCATGATCGCCAGCTCGCGCAGCGATGCGCGCAGATTCAGAATGCGCTCGCGCATGTCGCTCGAGAGGAGATCGTCGAGCGCGGCGGACTCCGCGGGCGGCACGCCCTGCTCCTCCTGCAGACGACGGCGGACGCCGGCAAGCGTCAGCCCCTCCACGAACAGCAGGTGCTTGATGCGAAGCACGCGCTCGAGATCCGCCTTCCGGTAGACGCGCGCGCCGCCCTGTGATTTCGCGACGCCGAGATCGGGAAACTCGGCCTCCCACGATCGCAGCACGTATGGCTGTACGTGCGCGATCTCGCAGACCTCTGGCTGCCTGAAGAGCGAGCGGTTCGGAATCTGGACGTCCGCTGAGGTCATGCCGGAAATTGGGCGCAAGTATAGCAGAGAGCGTCGGTTGCGCTGCTGCTACAATCACCGGCACTCGTGCCGCACTGCCCTGCGTGCCTCACCGAGCTTCCTGCCACGGCCGAGGTGTGTCCTCGCTGCGCGACGCCGACGCCATGGGCCTCGGACGTCACGCGCCTGGCCGCGGACGCGCCGACGGCGCCGCCCGAATCCCTGAGCGATCGACAAACGCAGGCGACCCGCGTGCGCCACGGCAGCCACCCGAGCTGGAGCAGCACCTCCGACATCGATTACGGCCGCTTCGCGCCCGGCACGATGCTCGACGAGCGGTACCGGATCATCGGGCGCCTCGGACGCGGCGGCATGGGCGAGGTGTATCGGGCTGACGATGTGCGGCTTGGGCAGCCGGTCGCGCTCAAATTCCTGCCGCCGGACGTCGACCACGACCCCGCGCGTCTGACGCAGCTTCATGCCGAAGTCCGGATGGCGCGCCAGGTGTCGCACCCCAACGTGTGCCGCGTCTACGACATCGGCGAGGTCGACGGACACACGTTTCTCTCGATGTAGTACGTGGACGGCGAGGACCTGGGCTCGCTGCTGCGGCGCATCGGCCGCCTCCCGCAGGATCGCGGCGTCGAGCTTGCGCGCCAGATCTGTGCCGGCCTCGCCGCGGCGCACGACCGCGGCGTCGTCCATCGCGACCTGAAGCCCGCCAACATCATGCTCGACGGCAGCGGGCGCATCCGCATCACGGACTTCGGCCTCGCGGGCGCGGCCGGCGAAATGTTGCGCGCCGGGACGCCCGCCTACATGGCGCCCGAGCAGCTCGCGGGCGCCGCGGTTACGCCGCGCAGCGATATCTACGCGCTCGGCCTCGTGCTGTACGAGCTCTTCACCGGCCGCCGCGCGCTCGAAGGCGCGAATCTCGCCGAGCTGATCGCGAAACGCGAGCAGGCGGGCATCACGCGGCCGACCGACATCGTGCGCGATCTCGATCCGATGATCGAACGCGCGATCCTGCGCTGTCTGGAGCCGGAGCCGCTCCATCGTCCGGCGTCGGCGCTCACGGTCGCGGCGGCACTCCCCGGCGGCGATCCGCTTGCCGCGGCGCTCGCCGCCGGCGAAACGCCGTCGCCCGAAATGGTCGCCGCTGCGGGACGCACCAGCGCGCTTCGCCCGCTGCCAGGCCTCGCGATGCTCGGCGCGACGTTCGTGCTGGTGGCGGTCGCGATCGGACTGTCGGATCGTCTGATGGCGACAAGCGTCGCGCCGATGCCGAAGCCGCCCGTGCTGCTCGACGAGCGCGCGAAGGACATTCTCTCGTCGCTCGGCTATCCGCGCGAGAGCGCCGACAGCGCGCACGGCTTCGCGTCGAACGGCGACTATGTCGACTATCTGGGCGCTCACCCGGCACTCAACACGCCGGCGGCGCTCAGCGCCGGCACTCCGCCCCTTGTGTGGTTCTGGCGCCGCGCCAGCCCGGTCGAGATGATTCCGACGGGCCAGCAATCGCGCGTCACGCAGTCGGATCCGCCGATGAAGATGCCGGGCATGTCGAGCGTCGTGCTCGATCCGAATGGGCGCCTCGTCGCGCTCGACATCGTGCCGCCGCAGATGGACGCCACCGTCGGCGGCGTGCCGCCCAACTGGAAAGCGCTCTTCGACGCCGCCGGCCTCGACATCTCCCGCTTTATGGCGGCCGTCCCCGAGTGGACCCCGCTCGAGTTCGCCGATACCCGTGCGGCATGGATGGGACCGCTTCCGGGCGTGGCGGGCCAGCAGCTGCGCGTCGAGGCGGGCGCCTATCGCGGCAAGCCCACATCATTCCAGGAAGTGATGCCCTGGACGCGAGCCGCCGCGGCTGGCGACCGCGATTCGCATTCGATCTGGTCCGCGATCGCGACGCTGATCGTCTTCTCGCTGTTCATCTCCGCCGCGTTCGTCGCGCGGCACAACGTCAGGAAAGGGCGCGGCGATCGCCGCGGCGCGCTCCAGCTCGCCGTGTTCGTCTCGATCGTCGCCCTCATCGTCGGCCTCATCGCCGACAAACACGTCAGCGATCCGAACACAGAAATGACGCGCTTCTTCGCGGGACAGCCACTGTGGGCCGCCGGGCTGTTGTGGCTGCTGTATCTCGCGCTCGAGCCGTACGTCCGGCGGTTCTGGCCGACGCGCGTCATCTCATGGTCGCGGCTCATGGCGCGCCAGTGGCGCGACCCGCTCGTGGGCCGCGACATCCTGATCGGCATCACAATCGGGGCGCTCATCGCGGCAATCCAGTTGGGCTCGGACGTCGTGGACAGGCTTCGTGGCCATCCCGACGCGCCGCGCATGCCCGACCTGACCCAGCTCCCGGGCGCGCACATGGTCCTCGCCCACGTGCTCAACCAGATGTTCAACACACTGCTGAACGCGCTGCTCGCCGTGTTCGCGCTGGTGCTGCTGAAAATTCTCGTGCGCCGCGAATGGGCCGTGGCGGCGGTCGCGATCGGCGTGCCGCTTTTCTTCGCTGGTCTGAGCGCCGCCGACACGCCGACGCCTGTCTTCACGTTTTTCGTAGGCGCGTCCATCATCACTCTCTACGTCTTCACGATCCAGCGCCTCGGGCTGCTGGCGACCGTCATGCTGTTCCTGGTGACCTACACCATGTCGGATGCCGTGCTGACGTATCGCACGTCGGCATGGTTCTTCGGTCCGTCCCTCCTGATCATCGTCGTCCCCGTCGCGCTTGCCTGTTGGGGATTTTTCGCGTCGCGCGGCGGAGAGCCGATCCTGGGAACGCGGCTGCTGGACTAACGCTCTACTTCGCGCGTCTTCTCACTTCAATCCGGATTGGCGTACCCTCCAACCCGAACGATTCGCGCAGGCGATTTATGAGGAATCGTTCGTACGAGAAATGGAAGGACGTCGCGACATTCGTGAAGAAGACGAACGTCGGCGGCTCGACGCCGGTCTGCGCCGCATACAGGATCCGAACTTCGCGTCGTCCGGGGCTCGCCGGCGGATGGACCGCGGTGACCGCTTGCACGAATCGATTGAGCTCGGCGGTCGGAATGCGCCGCGTGCGCGCCTCGGCGACGCGATCGATGGTTTCGAGCAGTTTCGGCGTCCGCTCGCCCGTGAGCGCCGAGATGTGGAGCACCGGCGCATAGTCGAGAAACTTGATCTGCTGCCGCAGCGTGTCGTCGAATTCCTTGACGAACTCCGAACCGCGTCCTTTCATCAAGTCCCATTTGTTCACCGCGACGATGATGCCGCAGCCCGTGCGCTCGGCCTCGCCCGCGATGGCCGCGTCCTGGCCGCCCGCGCCTTCGGTCGCGTCCAGGGTGAGAACGGCCACGTCGGCCTGCTCGATCGCGCGCCGCGCGATGAGCACGCTGACGGATTCGACCTGTCCGGCGCGCGCGACGCGGCCGGGACGCCGAATGCCGGCGGTGTCGAGAATCCTGAACGTGCGTTTGTGCCAGCGGAGCACCGCGTCGACGGTATCCCGGGTCGTGCCCGGCATCTCGCTCACGATCGACCGCTCCTCGCGCAGCAGGCGATTGAGCAGCGACGACTTCCCGACGTTCGGACGTCCGACGATCGCCACGCGCGTCTCGGGTTCGGCGGGCGGCGCGCTCGCGCCGTCGCGGCGCGCCTGCGGCAGCCGCTGCACGACTTCGTCGAGCAAGTCGCCGACGCCGGTCCCGTGCTCCGCCGCGATTTCGACAACCGGCTCGAGGCCAAGCCGATAGAACTCGAGCGCCCGGCCGCGGGCCCGACGGTCGTCGGTCTTGTTGACCGCCAGCACCACCGGCGCGTCGGCGGTCCGAAGCGCCGCGGTGATCTCTTCATCGGCGGGCACGAGACCTTCCCGCCCGTCGACCACGAACACAATCACATCCGCGGCTGCCATCGCACGGCGGCCGTGCTCGACGACCAACTCGTGCAACGGATCGGTGCTGGCACCGAACATCCCCCCAGTATCGACCAGCGAAAACGGCGCCCCCTGCCAATCCGCAGGCTCCGCGATCGTGTCGCGCGTCGTCCCCGCGATGGGCGTGACGATCGCCCGGCGCGAGCCGATGATCCGATTGAAGAGTGTCGATTTCCCAACGTTCGGCCGGCCGACGAGCACGACCATAGGGGGCGCTCCTGGGCGCTTCTGGGGCATGTCAGAATTTGCAGTTAGGCTGCGGCTTGACAGCGTAAGTGCCCGTAGCTATGCTAGTTACACTTCCTGAGGAGCCACTAACCATGATCAAGGTCGACATCGTGAACGAGGTGTCGCGCATTGCCGACATTACCAAGGTCAAGGCCGAGGTGGCAGTCGACGCCGTGTTCGAGGCGATGCGGCTTTCGATGCAGCGCGGCGAGCGGATCGAGCTTCGGGGATTCGGCGTGTTCCAGGTGAAACCTCGCAAGCGCGGCATCGGCCGCAATCCACGGACGGGCAAGGAAGTTCGGATTCCCCCGGGCCGGACGATCCGCTTCAAGCCCGGCAAGGACCTCCAGAATATCGGAGGGTGATGACCGACCCGTCCACGTTTCCAGCGCCGGCGCTGCAGCCGGAGCTCGAGCCCGTTTACATCTCGTTCCCGCCGGCGCCGCGCAAATTCCAGCACCGCTGGTGGTTGCACGTCGCGCTCTTCCTGCTGACCGTCGCGACCACCACCGTTCTCGGCGTCGAGCATTATTCCTCATTCCTCTCCAACTTCGGCGCGCGCCCGGTTGCGGCCGGATGGGGCATTCTTCTGCCGGCGTTCTGGTACAGCGCCTCGATCCTCGCAATCCTTGGCGCGCACGAGATGGGCCACTACGTCGCGTGCCGATGGTACAACGTCGACGCGACGCTGCCGTTCTTTCTGCCGTTTCCGTCGCTGTCCGGCACGATGGGCGCCGTCATCAAGATCCGCGAGCCGTTTCCGACCCGAACGGCGCTCTTCGACATCGGCATCGCGGGCCCGATCGCGGGCTTCCTCGTGCTGATCCCGCTGCTTTTCTGGGGCATGCAGCTCTCGAACGTCCAACCCGTGCCGCACGACATGGCGGGCTACGCGCTGGGCGAGCCGTTGCTGTTCAAGTTCGCGAGCTGGCTGCGCTTCGGTTCGATACCGGCGGGCTACGATGTGAATATTCACCCGATGGTCTTTGCGGCGTGGTTCGGCATGCTCGCGACCGCATGGAACCTGCTGCCGTTCGGCCAACTCGACGGCGGACATATCACCTATGCCACCGTCGGCGAATCGTCGCGCTACGCGTCGCTCGTGACTGTCGCCGCGTGCGTCGGCATGTGCTTCGTCTCGGTGAGCTGGATCCTGATGACGGCCATGATGGTGGCGATGCTCTTCTTTCTCGGCTCGCGGCATCCGCACGTGATGATCGACTACGAACCGCTGGCGCCCGGACGACGCGCCCTGGCGCTCTTCGCGCTCCTGATGCTCGTGCTCTGCTTCACACCGGTGCCGATCGATCTATTGAAGTAACCTCCAACCTCCAACCTCCAACCTCCTCTCACAGCACCGACATCGGATCGACATCAACGATCGTGCGCCGCTTCAGCTCCGGACGCGCATCGAGCACGGCGAGCAGCGCCGCGCGCATCGCGCTGCGACGGGTCCCCTTCATGAACAACTGCGCCCGGTGCTCGCCTTTCAGCCGGACGAGCGGTGCCGGCGCGGGGCCGAGCACCTGCCAGCGTCCGGCGGCGCCCGGCGCGCACATCGCCTCCGCAATCACCGCGCCGTCGTCCATCGCCCTCTGTCGCGAGCGCGCCTTGACGACGATGTTGATGAGCGCGGTCGCGGGGGGATAGCGCATCGCGCGGCGGAATTTCAACTCGTCCTCGAAGAAGGCCGCATAATCCTGCCGGCACGCATGGCGGATGCTGTAGTGCGTCGGGAAGAGCGTCTGCACGATCGCTTCGCCCGACAGCTCACCGCGTCCCGCTCGGCCCGCCACCTGCGTCAGCAATTGAAACGTCCGCTCGGCCGCACGGAAGTCCGCCATGCCGAGGCCGACGTCGGCGCTGATGACGCCGACGAGCGTCACGCGCGGGAAGTCGTGTCCCTTCGCGATCATCTGCGTGCCAACGAGCACGTCGAGATCGCCGGCGGCGAACCGTTCGAGCATCGAAGCGATCGCGCCGCGGCGCCGCATCGTGTCGCGATCGACGCGCGCGATGCGCGCCGACGGCAGCAGCGCGCGGATCTCGGCTTCGACCCGCTCGGTGCCGAACCCGAGCTGCTCGAGATACGGCCCGGCGCACGTGCGGCACGTCTTTGGGAGGGGCTTCGAATAGCCGCAATAGTGGCAGCAGGCACGGCCCGCCGCCTTGTGCACGGTCAGCGAGACGCTGCAGTTCGGGCACTCCGCCGTCTCGCCGCACTGCCGGCAGAACACCGTCGTCGCGAATCCGCGGCGATTGAGGAGCACGACCGATTGTTCCCGTCGCTCGAGGCGCAGCGCGAGCGCTGCGCGAAGCGGCGCGCTCAGGATCACGTCGGGCCCTTCGGCGGCGAACTCGGCGCGCATGTCCACGATGTGGACGTCGGCCATCGGACGATCGAGCACGCGTTTCGTGAGCGTGACGAGCTCGTACTTCCCGGTCCGGGCGTTCTGATAGCTCTCGAGCGACTGCGTCGCCGAGCCGAGGATGGCGAGCGCGCCGACCGCGCGCGCGCGGACGAGCGCGACGTCGCGGCCGTGATATCTCGGACTTTCTTCCTGTTTGTACGACCCGTCGTGTTCCTCGTCCACGACGATCAACCCGACGTCGGCAAGCGGCGCGAACACCGCGCTGCGCGTCCCGACGACGACGTCGATGGTGCCGCGGCGGATGCGCTGCCATTGGTCGTAGCGCTGCCCGTCGGAGAGCCCGCTGTGCTGAATCGCGACGCGATCGCCGAAGGCGCGCCGGAAGATTGCGGCTGCCGCCGGCGTGAGCGCGATCTCGGGCACCATCAGCAAGACTCGGCGTCCGGCCGCCTGCACCGCGCGCGCGAGCCGCAGGTAGATTTCCGTTTTTCCGCTGCCGGTCACGCCATGGAGGAGCGTCGGCCAGTAGCCGCCGGCCGCGGCGCGTTCCGCTAGACGGTCGTACGCGGTCTGCTGCTCGGGCGTGAGCGTGACACGCTCCGCCGGGCGGGGCTTTAGCGCGGCCTCGATCGTCGCGCCGGTCTTCAGGCCTGCATCGATCGCCTCGGGTCTTCCCGCCGCCTCCTCGGTAGCGCAGGGCTTCAGCCCTGCCTCAACGGCGCGCGTCACAACTCCGCCGTCGAACGGATCGCGGTCGACGGTGCGGCGCTCGATCCTCACGAGGCCGAGAGCGGTGAGGCGCGCGAGTGCGGCGCGCGTCGCGCCGCGGGCGGCGAGCGACGCGATCGTCAGTCCCTCGGGCGCGCCGGCCAGCGCTTCCAATCCCGCGACGTGGATCGCGCGAAGCGCCAACCCAGTGGTATTGAGCGCCGCATCCGAGCCCTGCGCCGTCAGGACGGCGACGCGAATCGTGCGCGCGGCGTCGGCGCGGCCGCGGAGCGGCTGCGTCAAGACGACGAGGCCGTCCTGTTCGAGGGCGGCGACGATCGAGCCCGCGCCAGGAACCGTGCGCGCGAGCGCGGCGACGGTGACGAGCCGGCCGCCGGTCAGCGCCTGCAGGACATGCCGCCGCGATCCGCGCTCGGTGAGCAGGCGCGCCTCGCCCAGGTCGGTAATGCGAGCGCGGCGCTCGCTCTCGATCCAGGCGCGCGGCGGCATCGCGGTCGCGATCGCCTCGCCGACGCCGCAGGCGTAGTAGTCCGCCACCCATGCGG
>JBOGIZ010000404.1:0-3831 GCA_050747805.1 Vicinamibacterales bacterium
GATACATGCCGACGGAAGCCTGATCCGATCCGAAGCGGCGCGACAGCCCGCGCGCGAGGCGGCGCACGAAGGCCTGGCGCACTGTGTCGGACGTCAGCGCCCGTCCGACGACATCCCACACCGGCCGTTTCGCGGGCGGAAGACGCCGGATGTATTCCGGGAAGAGGTCGAGCTTCACGCGCGTCGGCGTCGCATCGTGGCTCTTGACGCGGCCCGACATCGGCCGGTAGTCCGTCGCGTCGGGCATGTTCGCGAGCATCGCGTCGTAGACGTCGGCCGGAAACACCCGATCGAATTCCAAATGAGCGAACGGCTCGTCCACGACGCGGCAGCCGTCGATGGATGAACGGATGAACTCGGCAAGCCTGCGTGCGGCTACGCGCGGTTTGCTCGCCATCAGGGCGCTGGACGCTCCGGGCTGATCAAGAACGGTATCTGTCATAGAAGCGTCGGTAACAGGGGGACGCTCCATACTACCGCCGTTCCATGCCGGAGGATCCGTGTGGCATCATCGTCTGACGAATATGAGCCTTCGACACTTCATGATCCCTGCACTGATTGTCTCCGTGACCGCAGTCGCGAGCTGTCGGTCGTCGTCGAACAACAGCGCCGCCAATGCGATTCCGGCCCCGCCGGATGTCGCGTCGCCGCCGCCGGATGCCACGCGCACCCCCACCGGGCTTGCATTCAAGGTGCTGCAGCCGGGCCACGGCGACCGCCACCCGCGCCCGAGCTCGCAGGTGACCGTCAATTACACGGGATGGACGACCGACGGCAAAATGTTCGACAGCACGATCACGGGAGGCCAGCCGGCGACGTTCGGCCTCGATCACGTGATCCCTGGCTGGACCGAAGGTGTCCAGATGATGGTCGAAGGGGAGAAGTGTCGGTTCTGGATTCCGCAGCCACTGGCGTACGACGGCGAGTCCGGGATGCCCGCCGGGATGCTGGTGTTCGACATCGAGCTGATTCGGATCGACGACTGATCCCGTCCGCCGATGATTGACGCTCGGCCGTCGCGCCGCCTATCGCGTGGCGATGTCTCACGCTCGCGCTCGGTGCGTTGAATCAGCAGACGAGCCGTGGCAGACAACCTTCGAGTCCGACGCGCTCGCCGCCGATCTCCGCGCGGCAGGCTTTTCGACGATCGACGACCTTTCTGGCGATCGGTTGAAACGCGCTGTACTTCGCGAATCGCTCGGACGGTCTCCGGGTCGGCGGATGGCGCGCATCGTGTGGGCAGCGTCGAGCGCGTGAAGCGCGGCGCGTCGATCGGGTAAGCTCGAGGCATCATGCCTGACTTTGATCCAAGACAGACGGCCGTGCTCAGCATGGATCTGCAGAACGGCATCGTGTCGCGCCTTCTCAAAGACGACGACGCGATGCTGACGCGGGCACGCGGCGTTCTTGATCGTGCACGCGCCGAGGGGTGCCTGGTTGTCCACGTCCACGTCGGATTCCGTCCGGGTTTTCCAGAAATCAGTGCACGGAATGCGCTGTTCGGGGCGATCAAGCGTTCGCCGGATTATCAGAAGATGTTCGAAGGCGGCGGAGCGGCGATTCACTCGCTGGTGGCGCCGCAGGGACGCGACGTGGTCGTGCAGAAGCACCGGGTCAGCGCGTTTGCGGGGACCGATCTCGATCAGATCCTTCGGGCGAACGACATCCGGACGCTCGTAATGTTCGGGATCGCGACGAGCGGCGTCGTCCTCTCAACGCTGCTCGAGGCGTCGGATCGCGATTACGAGGTCGTAGTGGTTGGTGACTGCTGCTTCGATGGCGAGGCGGATCTGCACCGGGCGCTGATCGAGAAGCTGTTCGCACGGCGCGGCAAAGTGATCCAGGCCGCGGACTTCGCCCGGTAGACCAGAGCGGAGGCACGCGATGAGGGTTGCGGCGCTCGTGCTTGCGACGGCGGTAGCGGCGGCTCCTGCATCCGCCGCGGCGGAACTGCAGTCCGGACTCGCACGGTACGAAAAGCTTGTCCTGTCGATGGACCACGCCGGGATCGCCGCGCTCTTCACCGACGACGGCGAGGTCGACAATGGCGGGGAGCGCCCCATTCAGGGACCGGCCGCGATCGATGCATTCCTGCGCCAGTTTTCGAGCTACAAGGTCCTGCGATACGAGATCGTCGCGACAAAGACCACGATCAATGATCCCGCGGCAGTTCAGACCGGCTGCTTCCATCAGCGCGTCCGGTTACCCGACAGTCATGTCGTCGACGTGTTTGGGACATTCAGAGCCGAGTGGATACGCATGCCGAGCGGCTGGCGGATCTGGCGCATGGGCACGTCGACGCCGTGATTGGGTGACTGCGTGCCGCGCCCGCCGTCTGGTGCTCACCCGCGCCGACTGCGGCGGGCGGGCGCCGCAGGCTGTGGCTGCGACGCCAGGTTAGTCAGACCGTTCATGCTGCGAGCACCGGCGCGAGGTCAGCCTCGTTGGCTGGCGCATGCCCAAGGTCTTTGAGAACGCTGTTGAGCGCCGCGAGCGAGATCTTGGCCGGCGCCGTGATCTCGATTCCAATCGCCTGACCTTCTGCCGTGAAGTCGATGATCAGGCCGGGCTCGACTCTGCGCGTTCGAGCACTCTTCTGATTGGCCTCGCGCGGAAGATAGTAGTACGCCGCGATTGGCCGACCGTGCCGGAACGTCACTTCCAGATAGCGTTCCTTCATGACTGTCCCCGATCCGTAGGATATGCCGTAATCACCACCAGTAGTTCGCGCACCTCGTCTGGCTCGACGATGACCTCCCAAGACGTTCCATGCTTGCCGTCGATGACGAACCGGCCTTCGAGGATATCGAGACGATGACCGCTCGCGAACTCCAGCATTTCGCCGCAGATCGACCTCGTCGAATGCGCGATCTTCCATGCGCTTCAAAAGATGGGCGCTCAACTCCAGTTCCCACGTCCACCATCGCGGCCACTCCTCTTTCGCCAGGGTACCTCCGATTCGTATTGCCCCAGGTGCTCTTTAGTTCTGCCCAGGTCCGGCTTCAGCCGTGGCGGGTCATGATCACACCGGCCGCCTGCGGTTGCAAGCCGATACGAGCCAGCGCGCTTAACGCTGACGAGCGCTGGGCCTTATTCCAGAACCCATCGCTCGAAGACACGACGACGATCCGCACTTGGCTGTCGCCGATACTCCATTTCGACATCTTTGCTTCGCAAGTCAATCCGAAGCACGCATTCCACCAGAGTCGGCCCGGTCCATGACGCGACGAGCCTTTCACGATCCCAGGACGCGACGCTGTACGTCACGGGATCGTTCGGAAGGAGCAGACGGCCAATGACTGTGGCACGATACTCAGTGCAACTTCGAGTTAACGCCGAGCAGCCAATGATGGTCGAGTTCAAAGGCTGCGCCGCAAACGGCAATTCGTTGGATTTCAGTGCCGGATCAGATGTCTTGAGAACCCAGTGACCCTCGACGCGGACTCTGCCGTCCTGCATCTCTCGAAACACTTTCGGCGGCAGGTCGATGTCCGGATGCGTCGAGTCCGTTGCCGAAGCCACGCTCGACTGCTGCCCGGTAAGTTTCGCGGCACCTTGGTCAACCCGGCCACACGAGCAGGACAACAGTGCCAGCCCGACGAGGGAGATCAATGCGGGCCATCTTGATGGTCGAATCCTGATGTCGATTCGTTTCGTTCATCAGCGCCCCGGACATCTCATTGCGCAGGAGTCGGCGAGCATTTAGCTGCCTCGACTACCTGACCGGGAGGGGCCGCTTCGGTATGAGTTATCGACAGGCCTGGTTGCTGGCTCGCCGCGACGAAGGCTTGCCGCGCTTTGCGGAAGCCGCCGAATCGACGCTTGTAGGCG
>JBOGIZ010000405.1:0-6018 GCA_050747805.1 Vicinamibacterales bacterium
TCGTGAGCCAAAGCGCGGCGACCAGGCTCTGGCACGGCCGCGATCCGCTCAGGGCGACGCTGACGTTCGGCAAGAGGACGGCCGTCGTTGTGGGCGTCGCGCGCGACACCCAGATCTCGCGTCTCGGAATGCCCGAGTCGCCAATGATCTTCGTCGTCGACACGCCGGCTGACGCGCTCGGGAACCAGTTGCTCGTGAAGGCCGACGTCGGCCCCGCAGGGGCAGCGCGCGTGATTCGACGCGCGGTTGAGGCGCTCGATCCACAACTGGTGACGAACGTCAGCTGGCTCGGCGACAATCTCGACCTCTGGCGCGCGCCGGCGCGGATCGTCAGCGCACTGTCCGGCGTGCTCGGGCTCATCGCGCTGCTGCTCGCGTGCACGGGAGTTTTCGGAACGGTGACGTATGCGGTGAATCGCCGCGTGCGCGAGATCGGAATCCGCGTGGCGCTCGGAGCCGGCGCGGCCGACGTCATGCATCTCGTGATGAAGCAGACGATGCGGCCCGTGGTGATAGGGCTTGCGATCGGACTGGCGTCTGCGGCCGCCGTATCGAGCGTTCTCTCGGCTCTGCTGGTCGGCATCAGCGCGCGCCATCCGCTGTCGTTCGCCGCGGCGGCGTTCGTGCTCGGGGCGGCTGCGCTCGGGGCAGCGTACCTGCCCGCACGCCGCGCGCTCCGCGTCGAGCCGATGATGGCCCTCCGGCACGAATAGGCGCGTCTTTGTGCGCTGCCGCCTGGCAACTGATTCAGGGACTTTAGTTTCGGGGGCCTGGAGTAATCTCGATCGCGTGAGATACCCGCGACGCCCAGGTGCCCTGGTGCGCGCGCTCCCTCGAAGCTCGGCGTTGGGTCGCCGACCGCTGCACGTCGCCTCATTCGGGACCCGACTTCAATTATTGTTTCTGGAATGCTGACGCTCAGGCAACATGCCGCAGCGCTTCGACGGACGCTGTCGACCGGCGCAGATTGGCGACCGTTGCGCTGTCTAGCCCACCTCGCAGAGATTGTTCTGCTCCTTCACGTCGCCTGTCAGTCTGTGTTTGCCCAGATCTGCAACGGGACTCATGATTTCTCACCAGGCCGTCGCGTTCAACTGGGCGTCTCGGTCTCAGGCTTGGTCAATACCGATGGCGGTCGTCGCCTGCTCGGGACAGTTGCAGGGGGCACCGAACGTTTTTTTGGCACTCTTGACCTGGGTCGCACTTCGTTTGCTACGTACGGGTCAAATACGTTGTCGGCTTCCGGCGGCTGGGAGCTGCCGTTCGGAGCTTCACACCGTGTCGTTCTTTGCCCGACCGTCGAATATTCTCGAGATGTGACTCGGGACCTTGGACTCTCTCGAGACGTGATACTTGGCTCGAGCAGAACCGGGCCACCGGTATCAGGCATTGACACGACGAAAGGGGGAGGCGCGAATATCGGGATTCGCGTGCGGCCCGGGGTTCGAGTTCCTGTCGTCCTAGCGGCTGCGCAATTCGTGCGGGACCACGACCGCATTCCTTTACCGAATCCGTTTGATTCGTCGCCGGTAGTTGCCTCAACCGTCACGTTTGCGGTCGTGCGCACAGGGATCGGAATGCCGCTTGGTCCACGGTTCGATCTGGTCCCGACAATCTCACGTTCGTTCGCGATCAGAGGCGGAGGCAGCGGCGGCGCGGTCGTCGAAATTCTCCTGGCGCTAAGTGTCGGTCCTGGGTAACAAGCCGGTGGCGCGGTCGTCGAGCTGCGAGGCCGGCGATCGTGCGACCAGCCGTTCCGGGCTTTGGGTCGTCAGACAGTAATTGATGGAGCTGGTACTTTTGTGACTGCATGAATAATCGCCCTTAGAGCGCTACCGTCAGGCTGCGGCGTGGATTCGAAAAAGGCGGGGTAACCTGATCGCGTGAGATACCCGCGAAGCCAGGTTGCCCTCGAGCGCGCGTTGTCGAAACTCGGGCTCGCTTCGCGCAGCCATGCACGGCTTCTCATTCGCGACGGGCACGTGCGCGTCGATGGCCGCATCGTCAACGATCCGCTCGCTGGCGTGAATCCGGATCGCGTCGACATCACCGTCGGCGGGCAGGCGACGGACGCCCGACAACGACGGACGATCGCCTTCTACAAGCCTCGCGGCGTCGTCACCACGAGACACGATCCGCAGGGGCGGCGGACGGTGTTCGACGTGCTCGGTCCAGAGGCAGATGGACTCGTCGCCGTCGGCCGGCTCGATCTCGCCACGTCCGGTTTGCTGCTGCTGACCAGCGACACCCAGCTGGCCGAGCGGCTCACGAACCCGAAGAGCGGGGTCATCCGGCGCTACGCCGTCACCGTGCGCGGGGAAGTGTCCGACGACGATCGTGCGCGGCTCGAACGCGGCGTGGAGGATCTGCGGCCGCGCGCCGTATCGATCCGAAAGCGTTCGCGGCGCGAAACGCATCTGCTCGTCGAGCTGACGGAAGGGAAGAACCGCGAGATCCGGCGGCTGTTTCAATCAATCGGCGCCGAGGTGACGCGGTTGCTGCGCGTGGCCTACGGGCGGATCGAACTCGAGACGCTCCAACCCGGCCAGTGGCGAGAGGTTCCGCATTCAGCAGTTGGTATTCAGCCTTGACGCCCGTCACCGCCTGAGCATCGCGTCGCGCTTCGCCTTGAACTCGTTTCCCGCTTTCCACTCCGGAAGCTTGTCGGCGTTCCCGACGCGGTAGCCCACCGCGAGCAGCAGTTCCGTGTCGTCCGCCGCGCCGCTCAAGTCCCAATCCGGTTTCACCTCGTCCGACGGTTGATGGTAGTCGTGGGTTTCCCAGTCGTCTTCCTTTTTCTGCACGTCGTTCGACGGATCGACCGACTGGATACCCGCTTCGGTGTAGAGCGCGGGGACGCCCTGCACGGCGAAATTGAAATGATCGGAACGATAGTAGAAGCCCTTCTCCGGATTCGGATCCGGCCTGAGCGTGCGGTGCTGCTCGTTCGCCGCTTGCCGCAAATAGTCGTCGAGATCCGAGGCGCCAAGGCCGATGACCGTGATGTCCGAGGTCCGTCCGAACACGTTCAACTCGTCGATGTTGATGTCGGCCGCGGTGCTCGCCAGCGGGTAGAGCGGCATCTCGGCGTAGTACTGGGAGCCGAGCAGTCCCTGTTCCTCGGCCGTCACGAGCATGAAGAGCATCGACCGCTTCGGCTGCGGCTGCACGTGCGTGAACGCCTTCGCGATTTCGAGTACGCCGGCGACGCCCGACGCGTTGTCGCGCGCGCCGTTGTAGATCGTGTCGCCATTGACCGGCTCCCCGATGCCGAAGTGATCCCAGTGCGCCGTATAGATGACGTACTGGTTCTTCAAGACCGGATCGCGCCCATCCAGCTTCGCAATGACATTCCGCGAGTTGATCGTCCGAAGCGTATTCCTGAGCGCCATCGACGCGTTGACGCCAAGATCGACGGGCGTGAAATCGCGGCTGACGGCCTGTTTCTCGAGCGCGTCGAAATCCTTTCCCGCAAACGCGAACAGCTTCCGCGCCGCGTCGAGCGACAGCCATCCTTCAATCGCGGCCCGGCTCATGTTCCTGTCAGGCGTGACGGTATCGAATCGTTCGCCCAGATTCCCCTGCACCACCTGAAATCCGTATCCGGCAGGGCCCGTCTCGTGCACGATAAGCACCGCCGCCGCGTGCTTCCGCGCGCCTTCCTCGAACTTGTACGTCCATCGCCCGTAGTAGGTCATGGCGTTCCCGCCGAAGACGTGCGGATCGAGCCTCGACGGATCCGACGGGTCGGGAACGGGGGGATCGTTGACGAGCACGACGATCGTCTTGCCGGCGACGTCGACGCCCTTGAAGTCGTCCCACTGGAATTCCGGCGCCTCGACGCCGTATCCGCAGAAGACGACGTCCGAGTTCGCAATGGACGCCGTGTCGGCGACGTGCTTCGTCCACGCGACAACGTCGTCGCGCCACGCGAGCGCCAGCGACTTCGCGCCTTTCCGGAACGTCAGCGGCTTGGCCTGCGAGCCCGTGATGCCCACGAGCGGCACGCGCTGAATGTAGGTGCCGTCGGGATTTCCGGGTTTGAGTCCCATGGCCTTGAACTGTGCCTGAAGGTACTCGACCGTGAGATCCTCGCCGGGCGTTCCGGGCTTGCGTCCCTGAAACTTGTCGGAGCCCAGCACCTTGATGTGCTCGAGCATCGCCGCCGGCTCGATCCGCGGCATCGAGGCAAGCGGCACGGCGGGCGTCGGCAGCGCGGTCGCCGCCGATTGCGCTGCAGGTGGACTGGTCGATGCGGTCTGCTCACCAGACGGCGTCGCACGTCCGCACGCTGCCAGGAGGAGTGCTGCCGCGAGCGTGGAAATTCTTCGCATCCGGCCATTCTAGTTTTATCCAAGAGGTTTGCCTCGGACTGCCTGTGTACGCGTATGAAGCATCAATCGGGAAGTGCGGTAGGCTTCGTGCGTGCTGAAGTGGGTCTCGGGACTGGCGTTCTTGCTGATGGTCGCGGGGATCGCGGGGCTGTTCTACGTCGGCGCGTTTTTCGCCCCGCGGCCGTGGGTGATCGCGGTGCAGGTCGCGGCGATCGCCCTGATGGTCGCGGGGCGCCTCGCGTTCGGGATTCGGAGCTTTCATGCGACCGCGAATCCGACGTCAGGCGGGGTCATCTCGACAGGGCCGTATCGATATCTGCGGCATCCAATCTATTCGGCCGTCATCTATTTCACGGCCGCCGGCGTTGCCAATCACTTCAGTCTCCGGGCGCTGCTGTTCGGGTTGCTTGTCCTCATCGGCGGCGTCATGCGGATGCTGCTAGAGGAGCGGCTTCTCGTGGCTCGCTACCCGGAGTATCGCGACTACATGAAGGGCACCAAGCGGATCATTCCGTTCGTGCTGTGAGCCCGGGCACCAACGGTGTTGTCCAATCCCTACGACTTCCCGACGTTGCGCCCACGCGACGTGCGCGTCGTACGAATCATCGTGATGGCTCTGGTGGCCGCGACGCTCGTCGCCATTGTGTGCGGCGCCGCTTATGTGGGCTTAATCGAAGGGTGGCATCCGATTCCCGGGACCTCGGTCGGCTGTGCACTTCACAAACGGTTCCATGCGTCGGATCTGGCGCCCGTATCGAGTCGTGAGCTCGGCCTCGAGACAGGCTGTCTGAACGTCCTGATCAACGGGCAGCGGACCGTCGTGCAGGATCCGCGAGTGCTGCAGCGCGCACGTGCGTGGTTCGATGCGCGGTCGGATCTGTGGTCCGAGAGGTTTCTGACTGCGACGGCGCTCGACGAGCCAGCGATCGAAATCGAGCGGTGCTCTGAACTTTCCGGCCCACGCGTCTCGGTATCCGAGGACTGGATAGAGTTCGTCCCAAGCAAAGGCTTGCGTCGGCCAATCTGCCAGGGCGAGTGGCGGGCGCTCGCGTTGATTCTCAAATGAGAAGAGGTCTATGCCCAGGAACGGAATGACGCGGCGCATCCTGGTCGCGATCCCGGCTGCGGTGGGTATGGCTGCGCTGAGCACCGCTGCGGTACCAGGCACGGCCCAGGCATCGTTGTGCGTTGCGCCCGCGCCGCCGCCTCCGCGCGAGCGATCCGCGCCAGAGACGGTGTGTTGGAAAGACGAGTTCTTTTTGAAGATCGACGATCGTGAGAAAGTGCAATGGTCGACGACAGAGAGCGTTCGCATCTCCGGCTTGGACTCGGAAGCGAAACATCGGGTCGCGATTTACTGCGGTACGCGGCCGCAGCAGTCATTTACGTTTCGCTTTTCGGAATTCAAGAGTCCGACGCCTTGTCTTTTCTTGAACGATTTGTATGTGGCGGCGCAGTTGTGGGACCACGCGCCGTGGTGCACGTGCAAGTGAGTAGAGACGCGAGCTGCTCGGTCACTTGCAGGGCACTGAAAGAAGATTCGTCTCGCGCGCTCGAAGCGGTCCGCGTCGATCCGTCCCACCGCAGGCGTGCGCTCCCGTCGACCCATCTGCGCCCCGGCCTCCGCATCCCGCCCCCCGCGCTCCGCCCCCGCACCCCGCCCCCCCGCACCCCGCCCCCCCGC
>JBOGIZ010000406.1:0-14087 GCA_050747805.1 Vicinamibacterales bacterium
GCGCTGCGCCGGCGATCGCGCGGCTCTCGATCGACGCCGCCGATGGGCCGTCCGCGCGGTTGTTCGCCGGATGGCTGCGGTCGCGCCTCAAATGGCAGTCCGGCGTCGCCATCGAGATTCATCCCACGGCGCCCGCCGCCGACGGGAAGCCGATCGAACGCGTGCAGCTTGCCGGCGGCGACCTTTCGATCACGCTGCAGGTGCGGTCCACGCGCACCTGCATCGAAGCGATAGTCAGCGGTGTCGAGGCGTCGTCGCGGGTCGTGCCCTGCGGCGACAGCACGCTCGCGGCGCTGCTCAGCGAAGAGCTCGCCGTCAGAACGCGCGACCTGGCGTTCGAGCAGGCGCTCGCATCCGCACGGGAGTTGAAAGCATGAGCGCAGGGACCTTCGGCATCGTCGGCCTCGGTACGATGGGGCGCAACCTCGCCCTGAACATCGAGTCGCGCGGATTCCCCGTGGCCGTCTGGAACCTCGAAACGGACTGGACGACGGCCTTCCTGCGCGATCATGGCGGCGCGAAGTTCACCGGCGCGAACACACTGGCGCAGTTGACGGCGGCGCTCGATCGTCCGCGGCGGATCATGATGATGATTCCGGCCGGCGCGCCGGTCGATCAGATGATTCAGCAGTTCGTCCCGCTGCTCGAATCCGGCGACATTCTCGTGGACGGCGGCAATTCGTACTTCGAGGACACGCGGCGGCGCGAGGCGTCCCTGCGCGAGCGGCAGATCGCGTTTGTCGGCTGCGGTGTGTCGGGCGGTGAAGAAGGCGCGCGGTTCGGCCCGTCGCTGATGCCGGGCGGATCGCGCGACGCCTGGCTGCGCCTGCAGGACGTGCTCGAGGCGATGTCCGCGAAGACCGAGGCGGGCCCCTGCGTGACGCACGTCGGTCCCGACGGCGCGGGGCATTTCGTCAAGATGGTGCACAACGGCATCGAGTACGGCGACATGCAGCTCATTGCCGAGGTGTACGACGTCCTCCGGCGCGGACTGGGCATGACGACCCCGCAGGTCGCGGACGTCTTCGCCGGCTGGAACGGTGGCCCGCTGGAGTCGTTCCTCGTCGAACTCACCGCGCACGTCTGCCGCGTCGTCGACCCACAAACGAAGCAGCCGCTCGTGGACGTGATCCAGGACAAAGCCGGGCAGAAGGGCACTGGCCGATGGACGGTGCAGATTGCGCTCGAACTGGGCGTCGCGGTACCGACGATTGCCGCGGCGCTCGATGCGCGCGTGCTGTCGAGCATGAAGGATCAGCGCGTCGCGGCGAGCCGCCGTTACCCGGCTGCCGTCCCGTCGGTGTTCGCTCCGGCCGATCGTGTCCGCTGGATCGACGATTTGCGCGACGCGCTGCACGCGGCGCATATCTGCAGCTACGCGCAGGGCATGGCGCTCATCGCGGCCGGTTCGGCGCACTACGCGTGGAACATCAATCTCGCCGAGATGGCGCGCATCTGGAAGGGCGGCTGCATCATTCGCGCAAAGCTGCTCGATACGGTCCGCCGCGCGTTCACGACGGCCCCGGATCTCGTGAATCTCCTGATGGACGAATCCGTCGCGGCGGAAATGCAAGGCGCCGTCGCCGGCTGGCGGCGCATCGTCGCGGCCGCCGCGGACTCGGGCCTCCCGGTGCCGGCGCTCTCGGGCAGTCTCGCGTACTTCGACAGCTATCGAACGGCGCGGCTTCCGCAGAACCTGACGCAGGCGCAGCGCGACGCATTTGGCGCGCACACGTTCGAACGGGTCGAGCGCCCTGGCTTCATCCACTTCGACTGGGGACTGAAGCAGTCCTAAGACCTCAGGGCTCAGGCGAGTCATGGGCCATCTCAATCTCGCGTCCGTGCTGACGCATTCCGGGCGCCTGACGCCGGAGCGCGCGGCGATCACGTGCGGTTCGCGGACGCTGACGTATGCCGAGCTCGACAGCCAATCGACCCGCGCTGCCGGCGCGCTTGCCGGCCTCGGCGTTCGGCCCGGCGATCGCGTCGTCCTCTCGTGCCCAAACGTGCCGTGGTTCCCCGTCGCGTACTTCGCCATCCTGAAAGCGGGTGCGTCGGTCGTTCCGCTGAACGTGCTGCTGAAGCCTCGCGAGATCGCGCTCCATCTGCGTGACTGCGGGGCGCGGGTGATGCTCGCATTCGATGGCACAAGCGAGCTGCCCATGCGCGAGATGGCGCGCACGGCGTGCGATGACGTTGGCGGGATTGCGCTCGTCCGCCTGCCGGCCGGCGCTTCCGGTGAAACACCTGACGCACCGGCGACGCTTCCCGCGCTGATGCAATCCGCCACGCCCTTCGAACTGCCGGCCACGTCGCCAGACGACACCGCTGTGATCTTGTACACGTCGGGGACGACGGGACGTCCCAAAGGCGCGGAGCTTTCCCACGCGAACATGGTCGGCAACGCCGTCGTCTGCCACGACATGTTCAAGCCCGCGTTTGACGGCGGCACTGGTCAGGACGCCACGCTCATCACGCTGCCGCTGTTCCATTCGACCGCGCAGACCGCGCAGATGAACGCAGGCCTGTACGGCGGCTTTCGTCTCGTACTGCTGCCGCGATTCGATCCCGTCGCCGTGCTGGATGCCTTCAGCCGCGAACAGATTGGTTTATGGGTTGGCGTCCCGACGATGTATTGGGCGCTGCTGCAGCATGCGCGCACCAGCGGCTTCGATCTCGCCGGCGCGGCGCGGTCGCTGCGGCTCTGCGCGTCGGGCGGCGCGCCAATGCCGGTGGAAGTGCTGCACGCGTTCGAACGGACGTTCGGCGTGCCCGTCCTCGAAGGCTACGGACTCTCTGAAACGGCTCCCGTCGTCGCCTTCAATCAACTGCAGCGGCCGTCGAAACCCGGGACCGTCGGGTTGCCGGTGTTCGGCGTCGAGGTTCGGACCGTGGACGATCAAGATCGACCCGTGCCCGCCGGCGAGCGCGGGGAAATCGTCGTGCGCGGACCGAACGTGATGAAGGGCTATTTTGGCGATCCGGCGGCCACGGCGGAGGCCATGCGCGGAGGGTGGTTTCACACAGGCGACATCGGCGAGTTCGATGCGGAGGGATACCTGGCGGTCGTGGATCGAAAGAAGGACATGATCCTGCGCGGCGGTTTCAACGTGTATCCGCGCGAAATCGAGGACGTACTGATGGCCCACCCTGCGGTCGGGTTGTGTGCGGTCGTCGGCATCCCTGACGCCCGGCTGGGTGAGGAGGTGAAGGCCTTTGTAGTCCGGCGCGGCGGTGCCGATATTTCGGCTGAGGCGTTGACCGCGTGGTGCCGTGAGCAGATGGCGGCGTACAAATATCCGCGAGTCATTGAATTCCGGGAAGCCCTGCCGCTCGGGGCGACGGGAAAGGTCTTGAAGCGGGAGCTCCGCGACTAGCTCAGCCGTGGGTGCGGCAGGAGGGAGGGGCCATGGTTGCCTGCACTCAGATCCTTGCGCTATAGTCGCAGGCTCATGGCGATCGACCTGCCAGGGTCTCACCGCGCGACAGGACTTGTCGATGTGCTCGATCGGGTCCTCGACAAGGGCCTCGTCATTGCGGGCGACATCAAGGTTTCGCTCGCCGAAGTCGAGCTGCTGACCATTCGCATCCGGCTGCTCGTCTGTTCGCTCGACAAGGCGCAGGAAATCGGCCTGGACTGGTGGAGGTACGATCGAGATCTCTCGCCAGGCGCGGCGAGGGACGCGCTTGCCGAACGCGACGATCTACGGAGCGAAATCCGTCTGCTGCGAGAGCGCGTGGACGCCCTGAGCGGCGCGCCACCGGTCCCGAGCCGCAGACGACGGCGCCGTTGACACTGCGTCAGAGAGCGCACGCATAAGACTGCTCGAAAGGACCGCGAGCGAGCCACGCGGCAGGAGTGAGCCGGCGAAGCGGCGAGCGAGGACGCGTGCAGGGGAGTCCGAGGGGCGAAGCCCCTCGGATATAAGAGGAGTAAACATGGCAGTTGAACGCGCCGCGGGCGGCACCAGTCTTATCGACGTTCTCGATCGAGTGCTCGACAAGGGCATCGTCATCGATGCGTGGGTGCGCGTCTCGCTCGTCGGCATCGACCTGATCACCGTCGAAGCCCGCGTCGTCGTGGCGTCGATCGACACATACCTGAAGTACTCGGAAGCGGTGGGTCAGGTCGCGCCGGTGTCGCGTCCCGCGGCAGAACTGCCGTCGCATCAGGACGTGATCGCCGAGAATGCGGCCCTGCGCGCGGAGCTGGCGGCCGCGAAGGCCCGGCCCGCCCGGCGCCGCAGCGGCTCCCAGGGATAACTCAACGTGCCACGTGTCGCCGCGCCGGTGGCGCCGATGTCCGCGATCGAATCGGATGCGAAGCTCACGTTTGTCGAGTTTCTGCTGACGAGCGTCGATGCGCAGGAATCCGCGCGCCGTGCGGTCGACTGGCTGGTCGCGCACGCACCCGTCGCCGAGGCGGCGGTGCTCGTCATCGATCCTTCGTCGAACGACATGCTGCTCATCGCCGAGCACGGGATCTCGAGCGGCGCCATCATTGATTTCTCGCTGAGCCGCGAGCAAACCGGCCATCCTCTGATCGACGCCCTCCAGGATCCGGGGGCGCTGTACTTCGACGGCCTGCCCCCGCATCACAGGCTGCCGCTCGACGCCCGCGCGTTCCACGCGATTCCGCTTCGCGCCGGGCCGCACGAATCTGCGTATGGCCTGCTCCTGGTGGCCGGCGTCGGTCCCGAACTGGATCCGGAAACGCTGTGGCTGGGCCGCACGCTCGGCAAGCAGATTTCGCGGCTGCTCGGACGGCAGCTGCTCGCCGAGACGCGCTTCGGGCAGGAGCGGATGCTGCTCTACAGCATCATCAACGCCGTCACGGATCCGATCCTGCTGACCGACACGGAAGGCAAGCTGATGATCGCCAACAGCCACGCGGAAAAGCTGTTTGCCGCGCCCGAAGAAGCCAGCGAGGGCTGGCGGCGCGCCGTCGCGCTCAACAACATGCTGTTCTCGGCTGCGCTCTCCACGAGCGCGGTCGCGATGACCGAGCTCGCGCGTCGCGAGTTGCTCCTCGTCGATCCGCTCGAAGGATCGGATCTGCTGTTCGAACTGCTCAGCTCCCGCGCCAAGGACGAGCGCCAGGGCACGTACGTCGTCTCGATCCTGCGCAACGTCACCGATCTCGCGCGGGCGAAGGAAGAAATCGAAGAGAGCTACCGCACGCTCCGCATCGCCCAGGCCGAAGTACGCGACGAGCGGCATCGGCTCGATTTGATCATCGACTCGGTCGCCGATCCGATTCTGGTCACCGATCAGGAGGGCGACATCGTCCTGATGAACACGCCGGCGGAGCGCCTGTTCAATTCGCCGCAGATCGAAGACGAGGTGGCGCTGCGGCGGGTGCGCGCGAACGGCGCGAATCTGACGTCCTTCGTGTCGAACGTGCTCACGCGGTCCGGCGAACAGCGGTACCGCGGCGAGATTCAGCTCACCGATCCGCTCGCCGGGCGCCCCCTTCCCGTGGAGGCGCTGGCCGGCACCATTCTGTCGGAGCAGGGCGAGTTGATGTGGGTCGTCACGATCCTGCACGACCTGACGGAAGCGATCGAAAAGGCGCGGTTGTACGAGCAGTTGAAGCAGGCGTCGGTCGAACTGGAACGGAAGGTGCAGGAAGCGACCGCCGAACTCGCGGAACAGAACGAATTGCTTCGGCGGCAGCACATCGCGCTGGAGCAGGCGTCAACTCTCAAGTCGCAGTTCCTGGCGAACATGTCGCACGAGTTCCGCACGCCGCTGAACGCGATCCTGGGATATACCCACATGCTCCTCAACAACGTCACCGGCCAGGTGACGGATCCGCAGCGCAAGAGCCTCACGCGCATCGACTCGAACGCCAAGCACCTCCTCGCGCTCATCAACGACATTCTGGACATCACTCGTATCGAAGCCGGACGGATGCCGCTCAACGTCACGGCCTTCAGCGTCGGCGAGCTCTTCGACGAAGTCACATCGGAGCTCGAGCCGATCATCAAGCGCTCGAACCTGACGCTCACGAAGCACGTGCGCGGGCACGTGCCCGCCGTCAGAACCGACCGGCAGAAAGTCAAACAGATCGTGCTCAACCTTCTGAGCAATGCGCTCAAGTTCACGGCGGCCGGCGCCGTCGCGCTGACGGCGTCTTACGATTCGCGCGCGCGCGCGATCGCGATCGCGGTGGCCGATACCGGCATCGGCATTCCGAAAGAGGACCAGGCCAAAGTCTTCGAAGATTTCAGGCAGCTCGACGCCTCGCCGGCGCGCGGCTACGGCGGAACGGGGCTGGGCCTCTCGATTTGCCGCCGTCTGTCGCTGATGCTGGATGGATCGATCGATCTCCAGAGCGAAGCGGGCGTCGGGTCCACGTTCACGCTGCGTCTGCCTGCGAAAGCGCGCCGCCGATGACCAGCCCACGCCAGCAGCCGCTCGTGCTCGTCGTCGAGGATTATCAGGATGCGCGCGAGATGTACGCCGCGTACCTGCAGTTCTCGGGATTCGCCGTCGCCGAGGCCGCCAACGGAATCGACGCCGTCGCGAAAACCCGCGAGCTGCTGCCGGATATCGTCCTGATGGATCTCGCTTTGCCGCAGATGGACGGGTGGGAGGCCACGCGGCGCCTGAAGAGTGATCCGGCGACACGACACATTCCCGTCGTCGCGCTGACCGGGCACGCGCTGGCAGGGCATGCCGAAGGGGCGCGGCAGGCCGGCTGCGACGCGTTCGTCACGAAGCCGTGTCTGCCCGATGCCCTCGTTGCCGAGATCCGGCGGCTGCTCGATCGTCCCGAAAGTGCGGTGGACGGCGGGCGGGACACCTCGAGGCCGCGAGCGACGAAGAAACGACCCTGACCCGCGCCAGCATTTCATTAACTCACGAGTCGGAGCATGGCCAAGACAGCGTCAAAGAAATCCGCAGCAAAAAACGGCCGGGCCGCGACCAAGTCCCCGACGGCCTCGGCGCGGAAGGGAGAGTCTCCGGCAAAGGGAGCAGGGCGCGCCGAAGCGGCCCGCGGCAAGCTCGAGCGCGTCCGCGTGCCGCCGTCGCGGCGCGAAGACGCCTCGGAAGGCAAGTACGTCTACTGCATCATCCGATCGGAGGCGCCGCTCAGCTTCGGCCCGCTCGGCCTCGGCCCGGAGCCGACCGAAGTGCACACCGTCCACTTCCGCGACATCGCCGCGGTCGTGTCGAACACGCCCATCGTCGTGCAGGATCCGACTCGAGAGAACGTGCTCGCGCACCAGCGGGTGAACGAAACGGTCATGCAGAAGCACACGGTGATCCCGATGTCGTTCGGCACCGTGTTCAAGACGCACGACGACATCATGGAACTGTTGCGCTCGGCCTACGATGCCTTCAGCGACGTGCTGAGCAAGATGCAAGAGAAATTCGAGTTCGGCCTCAAGGTCCTCTGGGACCGGGACCAGATCATCCGTGAAATCGAGGAAGAGGACGAGGACATCCGCCGGCTGAAGAGCGAGATTTCCTCGCAGAAGGGATCGACGTACTTCGCGCGCATGCAGTACGGCCGACTGATCGACGCCGCGCTGCAGTCGCGCTCGGAGCGCTACGTCGCCGAGATCTTCAACGCCCTGCGGGACGTGTCGGTCGCGTCGCGATCGAACAAGCCGATCGGCGATCGGATGATCATGAACGCCGCGTTCCTCGTGTCGCGCGAGATGGAGCAGGCGTTCGACGCGCGGGTGAAGCAGATCGGGCAGCAGTACGAGAAACTCACGTTCAAGTACACGGGGCCGTGGCCGCCGTACAACTTCGTCAACATCCGCCTGAAGCTGGAGCGGGCGCATTAGGCACCGGCCGATGCCGACCGCATGCTCATCATCGACTCGCTGCTGATCTCCGGCATTCGCTTCGTGCTCGACAAGGTGGCGGCTGCCGTCGACACCGAACTGAACGACGATAGCGTGCTCCGCGAGCGCCTGCTCGATGCGCAGATGCGCGTCGAGCTGGGGGAGATGTCGGAGGCCGAATTCGGCGAGTTCGAAACCGACGTCCTCGCGCGGATCCGCGAGATCAAGGAGCGCCAGCGCGGCGGCGAGTCCGCCGCGATTTCCCCGAGCGACATGAAGGTGACCGGCATCGAAGCGACCTTCGAAGGGGACGAGCACTGAACAGACAGGCGGAAGAGCGATCTTTCGTCTTCGTCGGAGGCAAGGGAGGCGTCGGGAAAACCACCTGTGCCGCGATCCTCGCGATGGCCTCCGCCCGCGAGCGCCGCACGCTGCTCGTCACAACCGACCCGGCTTCCTCGCTCGCATCCGTCCTCGGTGCTGCAGTTGGTCCACGTCCGGCGCCGGTTCGCGGCGCTCCTGGCCTGCTGGCGGCGAACGTCGACTCGGCACGGGCATTCACCCGCTGGCTTCGTCCACGGCGCAAGCTGCTCGCCGACATCGCCCTCGAAGGCACGTATCTCGACAGTGAGGACGTGGAACGGCTGTTGAATCTTTCGCTTCCAGGCGTCGACGAGGTCATCGGGTTGCTCGAAGTGATGCAGCTCGGAGGGGCCGGCCGATTCGAGCGGATCGTCGTGGACACCGCGCCGACGGGACACACACTCCGGCTGCTGTCGTCGCCGCTGCTCTTTTCGCGGCTGGCGTCAGTGCTGGACGCGCTTCAGTCGCATCACCGCGCGGTCGTGTCGGCGCTCCGCGGCGCGTACGCCGAGCAGGCGTCGGATCGCCTCGTCGAGAGCATCGCCGCCGACGCCGAGCGCCTCTCGTCAGTCCTTCGTGACCCCAGGGTATGTGCGTTCTGCTGGGTGACGCTGCCAGAGCCAGCCTCGCTCGAAGAAACATGGGACGCGATCACGACCCTCGAGCGCTCCGGACTGCCTGTCCGGAGGCTTATCGTCAATCGTGTGACTCCGGCGCCTTCGGAACCCTGCGAATGGTGCGAGGGTCGCCGGCGCTTCGAATCACGCGCGCTGGCGCCGGTCGCCCGCCGTTTTCACAGCCGCGAGATCACCGTGCTGTCTGAGCTCGAGCGTGAACCGCGCGGCATGGCGGCGCTGAAGGCCGCCGTTCGTCGATTCGCGCCGTTCGTGGCGGACGTTCACGCGCCTGCCGTCGAGCGGAGACTGAAGGCGTCGCTCGGTTCCGGCGCCAGGACGCGTTCGTTTCCAACGCCGCGGATCGCGGATCTTGTCTCGAGCGCGCGGCTGATTTTATTCGGCGGCAAGGGCGGCGTCGGCAAATCGACGTGCGCGGCGGCCGCTGCGATACAGATCGCGAGGGCGCGGCCGGACGCGCGCGTCCTGCTGCTTTCGACCGATCCCGCCCATTCCCTTGGAGACGTCTTCGGCGTCCGTCTTGGAGACGACGAGCGCCGCGTGCGCGGCGCGCCGGCGAACCTGCGCGCGCGCGAAATCGATGCCGCCGCCGGCTTCGCCACATTCCGAAAACAGTATCTCGGATCGATCGACACGCAGGATCGCGCCCCCTTTCGTCAGCTCATCGATCTGGCACCGCCGGGCGTCGACGAATTGATCTCGGTGGCCGACGTCGCCGCGGCGCTCACCGTCGACGGCGTGGATGTCGTCGTCGCGGACACCGCGCCGACTGGCCATGCGCTGCGGCTGCTTCAAACGCCCGCGGTGCTGCGTGACTGGACGCAGGCCCTGATGGCCCTGCTGTTGAAGTATCGCGCGATCGTGAACGCCGGCGCGCTCGGGGCGCTGCTCGTCGAAACGTCGAAGCGTGTGCGCATGCTGCAATCCATGCTGGTCGACCCTGCCGAGACGCGCTTCGTCGTCGTCACCAGGGCGGCAGCGGTTCCGATGGCGGAAACCGATGAACTGCTCGGCGCGCTGCGCGCGCTGAGGATTGCGGCGCCGGCGATCGTCGTGAACGCCTTGGGCGCCGGACGGTGTGCCCGCTGCCGGCGTGCCGTCTCGGCCCAGCGGAAGAATCTGGCACGCCTGACTGTCGCGCACGCTGGACGACGGCGCGCCTCGACGCGCTGCGCTATTATCGAAGCACCCGCCGAGGTGCCGCCTCCGCATGGTGTGCGCGAGCTGGCGCGATGGAGTGGCAGCTGGCGTCGGATCCCATCGTGATGGAATCAGCCGTCTACGTTTATTGCGCCGTCAAGTCGGCACGCCGGCCTTCCACGACAGGCAGTCCGGAGGGGCTGCCGGCCGCCTCCGCGCCGGAGGCGCTGCGACTCGCGCCATCGATCTGGCTCATCGTGTGTGCCGTCCCTATCGAGCTGTACGGACCCGGGGCACTCGAGCCGAGGCTGCGCGATCTCGAGTGGGTCGCCTCCATCGCCGTCGCGCACGAATCCGTCGTCGAGTCGTTCGCCAGACGCCGCGCGTTGGTGGTCGTTCCGATGAAGCTCTTCACCATGTTCTCGAGCCGCGAGAAAGCCGTGGTCGAGATCGGCCGCCGCCGCGCGAATATCGAGCGCTCGATGCGGCGCATCGCTGGATGCGAGGAATGGGGCATTCGCGTCGTACGTTCCTCGAGTGCGCCGAGCACTGACGCGCCGAACGGCGACGCGGGCGGCAGCGGAGACTCGCGTCACGGCGCTGGGGCGCGTTTTCTGACCGCGCGAAAGAACGCCAGCGACGCCGCGAAAGCAATGCGCGCGGCGGTACTCGCCGCGGCAGATCGCGCCTTCGTGCGTCTCAGCACGGTCGCACGCGACGCCGCGCAGCGGCCCCGGAGGCAGGAGTCTGGAACGAACCCGCCGATTCTGGAAGGCGCGTTTCTGGTGCCCGTGCGCGCGCGCACGAGGTTCAAGACCGAAGCACGCCGGCAGGCCGCCGTTTGCGCGGCGGCCGGCGGACACATGACGCTCACCGGACCATGGCCGGCGTACAACTTCGTCGTCTCGCCGGAGGAGAGCGCATGAGGCGAACGCCGAAACCGTCTCTTCGCAGACGATTATCGAGCCACAGCACCGTGACCGCGCCACCGTCGCACACGACTGTCGCGCGCCGTCCGCCGGTGCAATCGCCGAAGCGCGCCAAACTCGCGATCACCAAGAAGCCCAACCGCGTCGGCCGAATCATCGACGAAGACGAGTCCACGCTCCTCGACCTGATCGATAACCTGCTCGGCAAGGGCGTGATGCTCAACGCCGATTTGCTCCTCGCGCTCGCCGACGTGGATCTGGTCTACGTCCGCTTGTCCGCGCTCCTCTGCGCCGCGGATCGCGTGCGGCCCCGCCTGCGCTGATGCCGCTGTACGTCTTTGCCCTCGTGGACCGCGTCCCTCGTGACGGCGCCGGCGCGGGTATCGGCGGACCGGTGACATTCCGCAAGGTGGCCGGCGCTTTCGCGGCGGTAGAGCGGCGGGCCGACGTGCCCCCGATCGAATTCGGCTTGCTGCGCAAACACCAGACGGTTGTTTCCCGTCTTGCCGCGCGCGTCCCCGCGATTCTGCCGGTGCGCTTTGGCACGCTGGTGTCGCCGGTGGAGCTGCACGAGCTGCTCGACGAGCGTGATGACGAACTGGCCGAGGCGTTCGCGTACGTTCGACACCGCGTGCAATTCACATGGCGGACGCGCACGAAGCGGCGGCCCGTTGGCCCGGGTCCAGGAGCAGCGCTCATTCAGTCCGGGACGGAATACCTGCGCCGCGCCGCGCGCTCGGCGAATCCACCGGTCCCCGCGATGTTTCGCCCTGTGCGTGCGCAACTACGGCCGCTGATCGCCGGTGAGAAGTACGAACCCGCCGCCGGTACGCGAGGCGCACGGCTGTATCACCTCGTTGAGGCGCGCGCGGCCGCCGAATACGCGAAGCGTGCCAGCCACATCCAAGACGCGCGCCGGACGCTCGCGGTTTCAGGGCCATGGCCTCCGTTTGCGTTCGCGCCAGAAGCGCTCTGAAAGGCGGCCGGTGCTCGAGGTGAATGGGTGACACGATCACGACGGCAGCCGCGAAAACGGAGTCGCCGGGCCTCGGCCCGGCTGGCGCGCGCTCCCGTGCGCAAGCGGCCGCGCGCGGCGCGCGCGGCGACCGGAACTGAAATCGATGCGATTCGCCAGCAGATCGAGCGCGTCGCGGCGGCGCGGTCTCCTCGCTGGAACGCGAATCCTGACGATGTAAGGCGCTCGGTGCTGAAGCTGGTGCTGACCCTCGTCGAGCTGATCCGGCAGATCCTCGAACGTCAGGCCATTCGGCGGATGGAAGCCGGCACGCTGACCGACGGCGAGACGGAATCCGTCGGCTTGGCGCTGATGCGTCTCCAGGAAACGATTCTCGATCTCGCCAAGCAGTTTGACATCGCGCCGGAGGAGTTGAATCTCGACCTGGGGCCCATCGGTAAGCTGATGTGAGTCTGGGAACGGCGACTCAATCCTCGTCCGGCGGCGGCCCACCTCCGGCCTTCGCGACGTCCTGCTGTTTCACACGATCGACGTTGAACTTCTGGGCGCTCGCGATGATCTTGTCGAGCGTGTCATCGAAGTCGAAGGTCGTGGCCTTCGAGAACCGCGTGTAGTTCACGCGCGCGACGACGAACGGCTTGAGGTACGGACTGGTCAGCCCCCTGGCCTTCAGCTTCTCGACGACCGCCCCCACGGCGTCGTCGAGCGTGAGGAGCTTGCGGGCTCGGCGCTCGCGCTCTTTGAGCGCCCTGTTCATCGGAACGTCGAGGAACTCGTCCACGCGGCGCAGGATCGATTGATACGCGCCGCCGCTCAGGCGCGGCCGATCCTCGTACGCGGCGCCGAGCGTCAGGTACGACGGCTGCTCGAATTCGAACGCGAACGCGCGCTCGGGTTCGTCGGTCGATGTCGCGAGCGCGCGCGCCATGCGGATCGTTTCGAGCGACTTCTCTCGCAGGTTGTGCGCCTTTTCCGTATTGAGCGCCAGAATCTTGAACGCGACGTCGGGATCCGGCACGAGCAGCACGGTCACCGTTTTCGCGCCCAGTTTTTTCATGGCCTGCAGACGGTGGTTGCCGTTGGGCGTCCAATAGCGATCGTCGTGGCGGATGACGATGATCGGGTCGAGAAACAGGCCGATCTTCTCGAGCACGCCCATGAGCCGCTTCACGTGCGCGTCTGACGGATCGCGCTGATACGGTGTCGGCTCGAGATCCGCGATCGGAAGCGCCGCGATGAGCAGAGGCCTGCCACCAAGCGGATCGCGGTATCGCCCGAGCACGGCGCCGCCGGACTGTTCGACCTGCGCCGCAAGGCTGTCGATCGCGCCCTCGTCCACGCGCGCCGTTTCGGCGGGGCTCAATCCGATCGATCCGGCAGCGGTTTTCTTTCGGCGGACGGGCTTTTTGCGTGACGGCATCCACGCATCATAAGCGGCAATGGCGCGGGGCGCGGGGCGCGGGGTGCGAGGAGCCTTCACACGAGCCTCTCGGCTCAATTCAATACCGCGCGATCTCCTGAATCGCCCTCAGCACGTCGGCCGATTGCGGGAGGATCGCTTCTTCGAGGTCCGGGCAGTACGCAACAGGGGCATCGAGCGCCCCGACGCGCCGCACCGGCGCATCGAGATACTCGAACAGCTCGTCGGCGATGCGCGCGGCCAGCTCGGCGCCGAAGCCGCAAGTCAGCTGATCTTCGTGCGCCACGATCACGCGGTTGGTCCGCCGCACGGCGTCGGCAATCGCGTCACAGTCAAACGGTGCGATCGTGCGCAGGTCGATGACCATCGCGCTGATGCCGTCTTTTTCCGCCTGTTGGGCGGCGAGCAGCGACCGCTGGACGAGCGCACCCCAGGTAATCACGACCACGTCGGTGCCGGTGCGCCGCGTCGCGGCCTTTCCAAACGGCACCATGTATTCGGCGCCGGGGTATTCGCCCTTGTTGTACGTCTGCCGATACAAGTGCTTGTGCTCGAGGTACATCACCGGGTCGTCGCAGCGGACCGCGGTGCGGAGCAGGCCCGCAGCGTCCTGCGCATTGGACGGGAAGACCACGCGCAGGCCGGGACAGTGCGCGAAGATGCTCTCGCCGGACTGGCTGTGATACGGCGCGCCGCCGCGCAAATATCCCCCGATCGCCACACGGACAACGACGGGGCACGAGAAGTCGTTGTTCGATCGATACCGCAGCATCGACATCTCGTCGCGCAGCTGCATCATCGCGGGCCAGATGTAGTCGAAGA
>JBOGIZ010000407.1:0-7973 GCA_050747805.1 Vicinamibacterales bacterium
ATTCTGGCCGTGCCGATGTTGAGAGGCGGCGGCGAGCGCTTGCCATCCTCGACGGCGACCGCCGGCGAGCGAACCGGCACCTGCGACGCGACGGGACGCGGCAAACTCGATTTCGTTCTCAACGACACGTTCAACAATCCCGTCCGGCTCGCTGACTACAAGGGCAAGGTCGTGCTGCTGAATTTCTGGGCGACGTGGTGCGGCCCCTGTCAGATGGAGATTCCGGAGTTCGTGGACCTCTACCGCAAGTACAAGGACAAGGGTCTCGTCATCGTCGGGATTTCCATCGACGACACCGCGGCGCAGCTGCAGCCGTTCACGAAGCAGTGGCACATGCAGTATCCGGTGCTGCAGATGAAGCCTGAAGTGGAAGACGAGTACGGGCCCTTCTACGGCATCCCGACGTCATATCTGCTGGCGCGCGACGGATCCATCTGTACGAAACATCTTGGACCCGCAACGGAACAGGAATTCGAGCACGAGATCAAGGCGCTGCTGCAACCGCCCGTGTAGTACAATCGATCCAATGCTGAAAGGGTTCACGCACGCGAGGCTGGCTTGCGGCTGCCGGCTGTCTTTTCGCGACGGCGTCGAAGGCAGTCCGGTCACCGTCGTCGTGTCCGACAAAGGTCCCGGCTGCCCGCTCACGATTCACGTGCCGGGTCTTCCCCTGTACGACTATCGTGAAGCGCTCCGTCCGCCGACCCGCATCGGGCCGCCGGTTGAGGAAGAGTTCGAAGAAGAAGGCTAGCGAATCCGCGAATCCCTCATCCCTCATCCGCGCATCCCGCATCCCGCATCTCGAATCCTGAATCCTGAATCCCGGATCCTGAATCCTCCGAGAGTTATCCGATCCGCAAATTGGCCACGAGCGGCAGATGGTCTGAGGCCATTAGTGTTTTGCGGGTTCGCGGCATCTCGACGCTTCTTACCGCGACGTCGCCGTCGTAGTAAATATGGTCGAGGTGGACGACCGTGAAGAGTCCGGGGTACGTGCGGCGGCGCTTCAGGTGTTCCGAGATGTCGACGCTCTCGAAGAGGGATGACAGCGTCTTGGTCGCCAATCCCCGCATCCATTCGTTGAAGTCGCCCAGAATCACCTTCGGTCCTGCGATGCGGCGGTCGTGGACGAAGGATGCGAGCCGCTTTGCCTGATAGCGCCGCTCCAGGACCGCCGTGCCGAGGTGCACGTTGTAAATGTGAAGCACGCGCCCGTCGACGGTGAGGTCGGCGCGCTGGCAGTGGCGAGGCTCGCACGTGCGCCACGTCAGGTCGTACTGGCTGTGATGCACGATTGGGAAACGGCTGAGGACGACGTTGCCGAACTGGTGATAGCGGAGCGTGCGGACGCAGTTCATCACCCAGCCCATGCCGAGGCCCGCGCCAATCTCTTCCGCCTGCCCGGCGCCCTGCGGGCCTGCGCCGATCACCTCCTGCAGCGCGATGACATCCGCATCGATGTCACGCAGCACCCCAACGATTCGCGCCGGCACGACCCGTCGGTCCATCCCGCGGCAGCGGTGGACATTATAGGTGGCGATTCTGAGCTCTGCCATAAAGTCGCCGACGCACGGATTGCCGATTGCTGACTGCCGACTGCCGATCGACTGAGTGCCGAGTGCCGATTGGCGATCGACGGATTGACGACTGGCGATCGACGGATTGCCGATTGGCGATCGACGGATTGACGATTGCTGATCTGATTGTATTGGCGATTGCACGATCGACGGATTGCCAATCCGGCAGTCCGCAATCCGCAATCGTCATGCAATCGGCAATCTCCACTCCGTCGATCGCCAATCGCCACTCGCCAATCCGTCGATCGGCACTCGCCACTCGGCAATCGCCAATTGTTACTGTTGCCGTTCGAGAATCCAGACGAAAGGCCCAACCACCTTCTCCCAGATGGGTCTGCGGCGCCACGCCTCGAGGGTGACTTCGCGGCTGGCCGCGAGGTCGGCTTCGTAGTCCTGCATCACGCGCGAGGCGACGTCGGCGTCGCGCATCGCGAGATTCACCTCGTCGTTGTGCTCGAACGACCGGTTGTCCATGTTGGTCGTGCCGAGCACGGTCCAGAGTTCGTCCACGATCAGCGTCTTCGCGTGCATCATCGCTGGCCTGTATTCGAAGATGCGGACGCCGGCTGCCAGCAACTGTCCCCACGTCCGCCGGCTGGCGAAGCGCACCCAGCGCTGATCCGTGTGGCGCCCGGGCACGATCACGCTGACTTGCACACCGCGCGCCGCCATGGCGACGAGCGCGCGGCGAAACGAGCGGTCGGGCAGAAAGTACGGCGTTGAGAGGCGCACGGTGCGATCCGCGCCTTCGATCAGCAGCTGAAAGGCGACGCGCGACGCCGTCGCCCGATCGGACGGGGAGCTCTTCACGACGAAGGCCGTGGTCTCTCCGCACGGCTTCAGATCGGGAAAGTAGTCGGACCCTGTCAGGATTTCCCCGCAGCACTCGAGCCAGTTCTCGGCGGTCACGCCCTGCAGCGCGGCCACGACCGGGCCTTCGACCGACGCCATGGTGTCGCGCCACGGCCGCGTCCGTCCGCGCGCGGGGTACGCCCACCAGTCGGCCACGCCCGCGCCGCCGACGAAGGCCTTGCGGCCGTCGATGACGAGCAGCTCACGGTGGGTGCGGTTGTTGATCCGCTGGAGCGAGTACCAGCGGACGGCCTGGTATGACTGGATGCGGCAGCCCGCCGCGCGAAGCCGCGACACCGGACGTCCCCACAGACTGAAGCTGCCAATCGCATCGACGACGATCGTCACCTCGATGCCGTTGCGCGCGCGCTCGCTCAACGCGTCGATGAACGATTCGGCAACGCGGCCATTCTGGAAGATGTAGCACTCCATGTTGATCGATCGCGTGGCGCCGCGGATCGCGTCGAGCATCGCCGGGTAGAACGATCCGCCGTCCGTGAAGATCGCGACGCGGTTGCCGTGGTGGAGCGCCGCCTGGCAGGTCGACTGAATCGTGTAGAGAAAGCCGTCGGCGCGGACCGACGTCCGCTGCGACAGGTGGTAATTGATCCCCGGCGTGAAGAGGAAAACGAGGACAAGCCAGACGAGGAACACGGCGCCCGCCGTCGCGAGCCACACCATCAGCGAACGGCTGCCGCCGCCGGGGGCGCCGGCGGGATCTGCAGGTCCACCGAGGCGCGGCCATCGTCGGCCGTCAGCCGCAGCGGCGTCGCGACATGTGCGAACGCCGCGAGCCGGTGCGGCCGTCCGAGATCGCTTTCATCAATCGTGAGCGCCGCCACCGCCAGATAGTCGCCTGCCGGCAGACCGACGACGCTGAAGCGCCCGTCGTCGTCGGTGTAGGCCACGCGGACCCGGCGGCTCGTGCGCATCCAGAACGCCGGCGCGCTCGAAAAAAGCATGACGCCCGCGTGTGCGACCGGATGCTGCGTCGCATTGCGCACCGTGCCCGTCACGATGCTGGACGCGTCGGTGATGACGACGCTGACGTCGCGCAGCTCGTCGCGTCCTTCGATGTCGATGGGCAAGTCGGTGAGATCAGTCCCATGGCGTGATACCTCGCGCACCACCCACGGCGGCTGCAGTCCTTCGACGACGATCTGATGCGCGCCGGTCATGATGCCGCGGATGGCGAACCGGCCATCGGATGCCACCGTCCCTGCCGGAACATCGCCGAATGTATTCCCGTCGGTAAAGGGGGCGCGAACGACGAGCGAAGAGAACCCCGGCGGCGATGCACTTCGCCTGCGATCGATCGTCAGCGTGCCATCAATCAATCCGCCCGGCTGAAGCGTCATCCGGATGCCCTGCACGTCGACGCCGTTCACTGTGGTCGCAAACATCGCAAAAAGCGCCTGCCCGTCGCTACCGGTCTGTCCGCGCGCCCGGATCTCATAGCGGCCGGGCGAGACGTGGTCGAACAGGAAGTGGCCATCGGGGAGAAGCGAGGGCAGAAGCGACGAGTCTTGCGGCGCAACGATCGGCACGCCGTCGGCCGCCGTCGCTGTCATGATGAGGGTGCCGTTCAGCAGCGGCTTTCCATCAAACGACGCGATCTGTCCGCTGACGCGCGCCGGCGGCGTCAACACCAATCGGAATTCCACGCGCGGCGGAGCGCCCGCCTCCGCCACTCTGACCGGCTCCGCGCGATCCACGAACGTCGTGCCCGGCGCGTACGTCGGCGAGTAATGCTGTACGCCTTCCGGTGTGCTGATGCTGCGGAACGCGGGATCCGACGCGCTCACGTAGTACTCGCCGGGCGCCAGTCCGTACAGCCGAAACTCGCCGCGGTCATCCGTCTCGGCGGTGGCGGCGGACACGAGAAGATCCGTGCCTTGATCGTTTCGCGTCGCCAGCGCGTTGACGATTGCGCCGGCAAACGCGGACCCGTCTTCGTCCAGGATCCGGCCGACGATAGCCCCTCCGGGCGAGAGCGCGACGTCGATCTTGCCCGCGCGTTGGCCTTCGGACAGCGCGATCGACGACGCGGCGCCAATGCCGGGCGCCTGGCGATACACGCCCGGCGCGAATCCCGTTCGCGTCACGGCCACGGTGTACGCGCCGGCGGCCAGGCCGGCAACCGCATAGGTCCCGTCAGCGGCGCTGATCGCGACGCGCGGAGCGGGCAGCGCCGCTGATGCGACGACCACGCGGGCCCGGCCGAGCGGCGTGTCGTCAATGGCGTTGCGAATCGTGCCGCTGATCGCGGCCGTTCCAGCCGCCGGCGTCAGCGGTGCCGGCGCCTTCTGTGCGGGCCGCTGCGAAGAGACGAGGGGTCGTGCGCAGACGCCCTCAGCAGCGCCGCATGCCGTCGCAACGGCGATCAGGATCGCCGTGAGTCCCAACCGAGCGCCCGGCACCCACAATCCTGCGCGCTGCATGGGGATATCATACGGCGAGGTGCCAAGGGTGCTGAAGGTGCCAAAGGTGTTGAGGGTGCAAGGTGCCGAAGGGTGCCAGGGTGTTGAGGGTGCGCGGTTCTGGTGAATGAGCGTTAGCGGACGCGTGATCTCGGTCAGCGTGATCCTGACCGCGATTGCGATTTCGGCGGCTTTGTCGATGCGGCACTGGGGTGGGCGATCCGGCCCGGCGATTGACGTGGCAGGCAAACGCCTGGTGGTCGAGAAGAGCGGCCGGGTCGAGACGCTCGACGATCAAGGGAGGTAATGATGGCGACGCTCAAGTCGGAATTCGAAGTGGCCTGTCCCTGTTGCACGGCCACGCTGGTCGTCGACGCGAACCTTCGGCGCGTGGTCCGGCACGCGGAGCCGGCGTCCGCCAACCGTCCAGAGCTCGACAACGCGCACAGAATTCTCGCCGAGGAGGCCGCGCGCCGCGAAGCCCTGTTCCAGCAATCGGTGGCGGCCGAACGCACACTCGGCGACGCGCTCTCGAAGCGCTTCGAGGAGGCCCTCAAACAAGCGCGCCAGGAGCCCGTCACGAAGCCCACACGGGACTTCGACCTGGACTAGGGGGATTGCAGATTGATGATTGGCGAGTGCCGATCGACGGATTGTCGAGTGTCGAGTGTCGACCGACGGATTGGCGATTGACGATTGGACTGGGGATTGAAAATTGTAGATTGCGGAGTTGCGATTGATGGTTGAGGATTAGTTGTCGATTTGGATCCGGGCCAGTGTGAACGTCGCTGGGTTTTGGGCCGCCATCCGACTAACGGATTCCCGAACTTGCTCCATCGCTCGTTCGGATCACAGCCGCTCGAGAGCAGTCGCCTGACGACGATCGGATCGCCATGCTTGACAGCCCTGTACCACGCGGAGTCCTGCATCCGATGCATCCGATCCGAACTCACGAGAGCACTCCTACGAGTTTCTCGCGCGCCCTGCACCACACTTGCGATCTACAGCTCGCCGTGCCTTCTTCGGAGGCGCGAGCCGTTCGCCATTTCAGGTCCATCATCCCAATACCAATCGACCCCACTCGGCACTCGCCAATCCGTCGATCGGCACTCGGCAATCCGTCGATCGGCATTCGGCACTCGGCAATCCGTCGATCGGCATTCGCCACTCGCCACTCGCCAGTCGTCATTCGGACACACGCTCACCAATTCCCCTTTGGAAGTGCGGTCCAGGTCGCGCGGTTGTAATAGAGCGGCTTCTTGCCGTGCTGCGCGAGGTAGGCGATATAGCGCCGGCGGAGGCGATCGATCCGCGCGTTTGAAGATCGGATGGGGCAGTGCGCCGCATCGAGCAGCAGCCGCTCGGCCTTCCAGACGTTTCGATCCGACAGCCGCCAGTCGTAGCCGCCGAGCGTACGAAGATCCACGACCGCATAGCCGGTGACCCGGCCGCTATAGTCCACGTAGGGATCGACGTAGCTCAGGGCGAGGGCGCGCGGCGTCGGAAACACCGCCTTGCGTCCGTGCAGTCCGGGATCGCGCGATCGCGCGACTGAACCCCAGCGTCCGTTCCTTTGATACACGAAGAGCACGTGATCGAGCTGGTCGATCGACTCGAAGCTGAGCACGATCGGAGGATATCCGTGCTGCTCCAGAATCACGGCCGCCGTGAGCGCCGCCTCGAAGCAGTGTGCCGTCTTGTGGCCGACGACGCCGCGAAAGCTGCGCAGCGTCGCGCGCCCTGGCGGCGGTTCGGTGTTATACGGGAGCCCGTTCAGGAACCGCTGGACGGCGGCCGGCGTTCGCAGTGCGCGAATGAGCGCGCGCTCGGCGCGGCTGAACGCCTCGAGCGCCGGCGTCTCAAACGCCACTGGCCTTTCGCAGGTCGCCGAGGACGGCCGCGACCGTCCAGTCGTTTCCCGAATAGATCGTGACCAGACGCCCATCGCGGCCGACGATCGCCGTCCTCAGATTGTGGGTGATCAGCTCTCCCGCCACCTGTTTCGCGGAGACGCCGAATCGCGAGGTGAGATGCGCGATCGCCGCCGGCGTGCCCGTCGCGTACGTCCAGACCGACGGATCCGCGCCGCGCATCGCCGCGTGCGCTTTGATGACCTCCGGTGTGTCGTGGGCCGGATCGAAGCTGATCGAGACGAGATGCACGCGCCCCTTCAGCGCGGCATCGGCCTTGATCGCGTGCTGGAGCTCCTGGAAATGGCTGTCCATCAGGGGACAGAAGGTCGGAAACGGACATCGTGTGTACACGAATGTGACGGCGAGCGCGCGTCCTCGCCAGTCCGACAGCCGGTGTTCAGCACCCGTCTGGTCCGTCAGCGCATCGTCTGGGACGACGTCGCCGGGTTGCATCGCGTCGAGCACGCGAATTGGGTGCGCGTCAGACGGAAGCGCGCCATGGCCGGTCTTATGGATCGCAGATAGATATGCGTTGCTGCCGTCGACCACCAGCGACGCCGTGATGAAGTCTCCGGGCGAGAGTCCATTGACGAGCTTCGGATCGCTGACGCGATAGCCCATCATCATAGCCGGCATGAAGCCGGGAATATCCTGCTGCTTGACCGTCAGCTGATCGCGTGCCTCGCCGATCGCCACGACTTGACCTGTCAGCGTATACCGCTCAGGTGCCGGCCCTCCGCAGCCAGCCACGATCAATGCGACGACAATCCCGGGAATGATGTTGAACCACCTGTACGCCATAGGATCACTGTAACGCCCCGGCACATATCGTGCTAGCTGAGATCGAGCCGCAAGCCGGCACCGCCGCGCGCGGCGGCGCGTTGCCGCAGTCGAGAGCCGCGCATTCTGCAGGAGTACGTGACAGATGGGCAGCAGACTTTACGTGGGGAACCTTCCGTATTCGGCCACCGAGGACCAGTTGACGGAGCTGTTCGGCCGTGCGGGAAAGGTGGACAGCGTGCGCGTGATGCGCGACATGGCGACGGGCCGTGCGCGCGGCTTCGCGTTCGTCGAGATGGGAAACGACGACGACGCCCAGAAGGCGATCAGTCAATTCCACGAACATCAGATGGACGGTCGCGCGCTCGTGGTCAACGAAGCCCGACCGAAGCCGGAAGGCGGCTTCGGCGGCGGTGGCGGAGGGCGCGGCG